>CAZSVD010000124.1:0-2716 GCA_964610145.1 uncultured bacterium
ATATGAGTATCGGCCGAAAGTCACCAAAAATTTTGTGGTAAATATACGATTTAAAAACCCACCTTGCGGCGCATCTAAGATGATTTTTATGAATTTGAAGAAAAACAATCCCACCAGGGAATAAATAATATTCATCGCAAACGACTCTCTTACAAAAAATCCGTTAACAAAGAAAAGCGAAAGAACCACGCCGATAACGGCTAAAAACATAATGTCATGTTTTCGATAACTGCTCTGCGGCTCGTAAAACAGCGCCAACAAGCAGCCGAAAGCAAGCGCATCTATTCGAGTGAATGTTAAGACGTATATTTGAATCCAGGAAAAATGCATTTCCCACAAAACAATCCTTAATATCAGCGTTAATAAAATTACCGACATCATTATCTTTTTAAGATGTGCTTTATCAAAAAACGCCACAACGACAGGCCAAATTAAATAAAAATGCTCTTCTATGGCAAGAGACCAAGTTACATCAAGTATTCCGTGACTGAATTTCTCCTTAATAGCAATTAAAATGTTGGAGCAATAAAACACATACCACGGCCAATCATGCGCAACCGTGCTAAATCGCGCAAGTTTGGCAGCGCCTAATGGATGCAGCCGAAGCACAAAAGGCACTACCGCAAAACTAAAAAAGACGAGAGCATAATAAAGCGGTGAAATTCTTAAAATTCTGCGAATATAGAAATTTTTAAAAAATCCCGGCTGCCCTTTTGTATAAAGAAGAATCCCTGTTATTAAAAAGCCGGATAACACAAAAAAAAGATCGACTCCATGCGCGCCTAGGACAGAAAGCTGGACCAGCCATTTTTCAAACGGCGAGTGAGGAATTATCACTGTACAATGATGAAATAATACTAAGAGGATAGCCAATCCTCTAACACCATCGAGAGCGGACAGGTGTGTCGGCTTATTAGGCATGTAATTTCCTGTTTTTTTAATTAATCCAAAACAATGTAACTCGGCCGGGCAGAGCGTTTCAAAAGCCAGCTGTAAGATCCCATCATCTTTTCTGCAACTTTACTCCAGCCATATTCGGCACTGACCCACTGACTCCCGCGGCTGCCCATGGCGGTTAATTCTTCTGGGGAAGACTGTAAAGCTTTTCGTAAACATACTTCTATAGACTCGGAATTACTTTCAGCCCACCACCCGCAATTATTTTTTTCTATTCCCTGCCACGGCACATCTTTTGTTGTAATCACAGGGAGACTGTACGCAAAAGCTTCCGCCACAACATTTCCAAAATTCTCGGAAAAACTCGGAAGAATAAACAACTGTGCCGATCGAAGCATGGTGTCTTTAAATTTCCCTTCTAAATATCCGGACCAGTAAATAGACTTATCGGCCTTAAGATTAGCCGCCTTTTTTTTCAAAGCATGGATATACTCCGGTGTTCCCTCTCCCGCAATGACAAGATGCCAGTCCGGATTATGAACATGGAGCTTGGCCCATATCTCGATAAGACGGTCTAATCCCTTTTTCGGGTGAATCCTCGAAAGAAATAAGATTATTCGTTTATGGTGATTCAGCTGAGGAAAACATTCAGAAAAATTTTGCTCTGTTTTTCCCGATTGATTTCCGGGCAAATCCACTCCATTGGGAATTACCGCGATCGGCTGCTTAAAACCCTGCTTACGAAGCATTCTTGCTTCAAATTCAGACGTAGCATGAAACAAATCAACGGCTTTAAGATTATTTCTTTCGTATAAATTCCAGGCAATTTTCTTTTTAATTTTTGAATGCCCTAACTCCCACGAGTTCAAATGTCCGCGCAAAGAACTGACCAAAGGAATTCCTAATTTTTCAGATACCTTTCTGGCAACGCTGTTAGGATAAATCCACATTCCATGGTTATGGATCAAATCAAAATTTTTTGAAATTTTTTCAAAATCACACCGCCCCTTCAAGTTGATTCCTCCGAAAGAGCTCAACCAGCTTCTCGGAGCTTGATAAAATTCAATATTTTTAAGGGCCTTTGAATCTTCATGAAAAGGAAAACCGAAAGAATAGAGCGCGGCTTGAACACTCATCTTTCCAAGAAATTCAACTAATCGAGGTATTGAGACCGAGGGTCCCCCTACTTTGGGATCTACAGAACCCACTACATGCAAAACCTTCAATGAATACTCCCGAAAGCGCTCTTTCTTTTCTCCACACTTAACAAGTATTCTATTTGGCTCAAAGCCCATCTTTGATACCAGGCTTTTAACCGCATGCCTTCGACCTCAAGTTTCTGCATCAATTCAACCGAGGGATTAAAAAAGGTCCAATCTTCGAACGGAAATGAGAAGCCTTGTTTTGAATGGTTTTTAATCCAGTCGGGAATTTCAGGAAAAGCCCGTATCAAAATCTGTTTGCGATTTAATCTCATATCAGCACAAATCGTTGAAACCGATTCCCACAAAATATGATCAACAAAAGGAACTCTTAGCTCCAATCCGCAAGCCATCCCCATAACATCCGCATCCCGCAAAAGCTGATCCCGCATATATACGGATGTTTCATAAAATGCGATACGTTCTTTGTCATTTTCAAATTTAATATCATCCGCAGGGTCGGCCATCTTCATTCCAGAAATATTTTTTTTATCTCCAAATAAACATTTAAAAATAACCTCAACTTCACGATCAGAAAAAATGCCTCTTGAAATCAAATAAGTTTGAAACCATTCCGGTTTACTTAAAAAGCCTGAAATTCTTCGTTGATAGGCGCT
>CAZSVD010000125.1:0-6275 GCA_964610145.1 uncultured bacterium
TGGAGCATGGAACAAGGATCCCGAAGATACTACACAAGGATGTACCATTTCGTTTGAAACGGATGATGTTTTGAAAGATCCTGCGGGGTATGCCTTGAAGCTGGATTATGACGTTGATTCTCCGAATCCCGCTTACAACGGTCTTTGGATGAAGTTGAATGGACAAAATGCAACAGACTACAAAGCGCTCAGTTTTTATGTCCGTGGAGAGGGGCTTAATAACTTTACCAAGAGAATTAAATTAGAGCTGAAAGATTCAGCAATGAACTCTTCGTCGTATATTGTCAGCGGAATTACAGAGGCTTGGCAAAAAATCGAAGTTCCTTTTGATCGCTTTAAGAAAGTCAAAGATTGGTCATCTCTGAGCGAGTTTGTAATCGTATTTGACGATATGAATTCAAAGCCTAAACAGGGAACCATTTTGATCGATCAAATCGCTTTTGAAAAAAGGTAATTTCTTTTCGGCTCATTTACAACAAAAGTGAAAGGGTAGTCCGCGCGACATTTCCATCGAATGATCATTATTTTGTTGTCTTCTTTGCTGTTGGTTGAGTGTCTTGCCGCTCTCGTATGGTGGGTTGCTTATAAGATTGAAAAAACATCCATCGTGGATATTTTTTGGAGTCTTTTTATTCTTGCGGCGGCAGGGCTTTATTTTTTCTGTTTGCAACCCCAGCCACGGGCTTCAGGTTTTTATCTCCTGCTTTTAACCTTCTGGGCGGCAAGACTTTCGCTCTTTATTTATTTTAGAGCTAAGGGGCATGGTGAAGATGCGCGTTATCAGGCACTGCGCCGTGGATGGGGAGGCAAGGAAAAGCAAAAAATGCTTATTTTCTTTCTGCAGCAGGGGCTTGCGGCATGGTTTTTTTCTCTCCCGTATTTTATCATATTTTTTCATCCTCTTCGTTTTTATGGAGTTTGGGAAATTGTAGGCGTCGTGATTTGGTTGATTGCGTTTAACGGAGAATCAATTTCAGATGCACAATTGATGACTTTTAAAAATGATCCGAAAAACCAAGGAAAGGTTTGTCGCGTGGGGCTGTGGAAGTATTCCCGCCATCCCAATTATTTTTTCGAATGGCTTAACTGGGTTGCTTATGCCTGGCTTGCGATGCCCCATCATGGCGGTTCCTTAGCGGTTCTCTGTCCGATGCTTATGTATTACCTTTTGAATAAGGTGAGCGGGGTGCCTTTAGCTGAAAAGCAGGCGTTAAAGAGCCGCTCGGCCGAGTATCTTGAATATCAGCGCGTGACCTCTTCCTTTTTTCCCTGGTTTCCAAAAAAATCTGAAATCTTTTGATGAAGTGGCTTGAGCGGTTATTAGAAAAAGGATATTTGCCCGATGCCGTTCTTCGTGCCGGGATTCGATGGCAGCTTCAAAATCGTCTGAAGAAAGTGGAGCGTGCCGCCGAGCAAGGCTTTCAAAGAAAGTGGATTGAACAGCTCAAGCAAAGCCCGATTGCCGTGATGACGGACGAGGCGAATGAACAGCATTACGAAGTGCCTTCCGATTTTTTTTGCCAGGTGCTTGGCCGCCATATGAAATACAGCAGCGGCAATTGGGCTGTCCAAGACGCGGATTTGGACGCGTCCGAAGAAGCCATGCTGCGTTTAACCATGCAACGGGCTGAAATTAGAGATGGGCAGCAAATTTTAGAGTTAGGCTGCGGTTGGGGCTCTCTGAGCTTGGAAATGGCGAGGCAATATCCTAAAGCTCAAATTACGGCAGTCTCCAATTCGCGCACTCAGAAGGAATGGATTGACCGCATTGCTCAATCTGAAGGATTAACCAATCTCCAAATCGTAACCGCAAATATTAATGATTTTCAGCCAGGAAAAGTTTTTGACCGTGTAGTTTCGGTCGAAATGTTTGAGCATCTCCGTAATTACGAAACACTTTTCGCGCGAATCGCCGGTTGGCTGAAGCCTGAGGGAAAGATGTTTGTGCATATTTTTTGCCACCGTGAATACTCTTATCCTTTCGATCCGGATTCTTCATCCTGGATGGCGACGTATTTTTTTAGCGGGGGGATCATGCCGTCGGAAAATTTATTTCGTAATTTTGATAAGGATTTAAAAGTGACTAAAACGTGGAAGGTGTCGGGCTTGCATTATCATCGTACTTGCGAGGCCTGGTTAAAGCGGGCGGATGCGCGTAAAGAATCCATACTTGAAATTTTTACGCATACTTACGGAGCCGACCAGGCTTTCAAGTGGTTTCATTACTGGAGAATTTTCTTTTTGGCCTGTTCAGAGCTGTTTCGTTTTCATCAGGGAAATGAATGGTATGTCACTCATTACCTTTTTGAAAAGACCGGGGTAAGTCGAGAAAGTTAAGCGGCGGGAGGCTTTAGGGCAGGGGCAGGACTTTTCTCTTCCGTTTGGGCGTCAACCGTAACAGTCTCAGATAGATTTGATGCGTCTTTTTTCTTACCTTGTTCGCGTTCAGCCTGTTCCTTAATTGAGGAATTCAATACTCCTTCACCCATATTGGGAAAATCGACGGGGATAGGGAATGTCACAAGTTGTATGGCACCGGTTGCCGTATAGAGAACTGTTTTGGAAATTCCGACGCAGAGTCCCTGCCAGCTTTTTTTCTTTTCTAAGTAATAGCGATACTTCACCGGTTCGGTAAAAAGAGTTGTCCAACCGAGCAATAAATTTTTAGCACCAAAAATGGCTTTGCCGCCTGCTTTCTCACCGTAGGTTTCTTTCTCAGCCCAAGGAGAACTTTGGGCGGGGGAAGAAAGTGTAATTAAAGCCAAAAATAAGGCGGTAAATTTGATTTTCATTTGATCCTCTTAATCAAAGTGAACGCCGCCATCAGGAAGAGGAACATCCACAGGAATAGGAAAAGTAACAGTATGAATGGCACCGCCGATGGTGTTGGTTAGGGTGCGATAAATTCCTTTGAACACTCCGGTGTAGATATTTGAATCCTTGTGTCTGTCTATTTCATAGGGAATGGCGGTCCAGCCTGCGGTTAGATTGAGCAACCCAAAGCCTAATTTATCTATGACTTTATCGGAATAGGTTTCTTTGGTGGTCCAAGAGCTTGCCTTAAAAGTATCAAAAGCGGCAAAGCTTGAGTTTGAAAATAAAAATAAACCAAGCAGTAAGAAAAGAGGAATAGATTTTTTCATGATAGCCCCCAAAAACCGATTAAAATTCAATGATCATCCTAGCTATTATCGGCCATAAAGCAATAGGAATTAACCTTGCTGTCGCTGTGCCCATCCGTTACGGAGGTGATGCGATTTGACACATTTTGTGTAAATGGACGGCTCTTTTGTAAGGCAGATGTCTGGCATACAATATGATGAATCTAATTACCTATCCGTTGCAGGCTTTATAAATAAAAGGAAGGTTATTTATGGATTTAAATCGTTTTACCGTACAAGTTCAGGAAGCTGTTATGTCCGCACAGCGCAAAGCCGCTGAGGCCGGGCATTCTCAGATTGAAGGCCTGCATTTGCTTTCAGCTTTTCTTCAAAACTCTGACGGGATTCTTTCTTCTGTCTTAAAAAAAGCGGGGGTTAATCCTGAAACGGTTTCTGCGGAGACAGACCGTGAATTAAGCTCTTTGCCGCGCATCACGGGCGGTGTTCCCATGTCAAAAGTGCATCTTTCAGATGAGCTGGATAAAATTATTGTCCAAGCTGAGAAGGAAGCTCAGAATTTTAAAGATGAGTATGTTTCTGCCGAGCATATTTTATTGGCGGCTTTGGAACCTTCAGTGAAATCAAAAGCAGGGGCGGTATTAATCCGGCATGGTTTAAATAAAGCAAAATGCCTGCAGGCCTTAACTTCCATCCGCGGAAATCAACGCGTGACCACGCAAGATCCGGAAGGCACTTATAACGTGCTTGAAAAATACGGTAGAGATCTTGTTTCTGAAGCAAGACGCGGAAAAATGGACCCGGTAATCGGGCGCGATGAAGAGATCCGCCGTGCGATTCGCATTTTATCACGCAAAACAAAAAATAATCCTGTTCTGATTGGTGAGCCGGGGGTGGGAAAAACCGCGATTGTCGAAGGTTTGGCGCAACGAATCGTAAAAAGAGACGTGCCTGAGGGGTTGCAGGATAAAGTCGTCTTCTCGCTTGATTTAGGTGCGCTTGTCGCAGGTGCAAAATATCGCGGGGAATTTGAAGAACGCTTAAAAGCGGTTTTAAATGAAGTCAAAAAAAGCGAAGGAAAAATTTTACTTTTTATTGATGAATTGCAAACGATTGTCGGAGCAGGCAAGACGGAAGGCGCGATGGATGCGGGTAATATGCTCAAACCCATGCTTGCGCGCGGTGAGTTGCATTGTATCGGAGCCACGACGTTGGATGAATATCGCAAATATATCGAAAAGGACGCTGCCTTGGAGCGCCGTTTTCAGACAGTCATCGTTGACGCCCCTTCCGTGGAAGATACGATCTCGATTTTACGAGGACTAAAAGAGCGCTTTGAGCTTTTTCATGGAGTCCACATTCAGGATCAAGCCCTTGTTTCAAGCGCGGTACTTTCCAATCGCTATATTGCGGATCGTTTTTTACCGGACAAGGCCATTGATTTAATTGATGAGGCTTGCGCTTTGATCAAAACCGAAATGGAATCGATGCCGACGGAAATGGATGAAGTTTCGCGTAAGGTGATGCAGCTTGAAATCGAAAAAGCCGCGCTCAAAAAAGAAAAGGATGACGCGAGTATCACTCGGTTAAAAACTTTGGATAAAGAACTTGCGAATCTCTCCGAGAAGAAAAATGCCATGCTCATGAAATGGAATCAGGAGAAAAAAGAAATCGAATCAACCCGCGCGCTTAAGGCGGAGATTGAAAAAGTACGTCATGAAATGGAAACCGCCGAACGCAATTATGATTTAAATAAAGTGGCCGAGTTGAAGCACGGCAAGTTACCGCAGCTTGAAAAAAAATTAAAAGATGAGGAAAAAAAATTAAGTCAGAAGGGCGAGGGGCGTCTTTTGCGTGAAGAGGTCACCGAAGAAGAGATTTCTCAGATTGTTTCGCGTTGGACCGGTATTCCCGTGACGAAGCTGATGGAAAGCGAGAAAGCGCGTATTTTGCATTTACCGGAAATTTTGCATAAGCGTGTCATTGGTCAGGATGAAGCAATTCAGGCTGTTTCGGACGCGGTTCTGCGCGCTCGTGCGGGAATTAAAGATCCTAAGCGGCCGCTGGGATCGTTTATTTTTCTGGGGCCTACCGGCGTGGGTAAAACAGAGCTTGCAAAAGCACTTGCGGAAGCGTTGTTTGACAGTGAAGAAAACATTGTCCGGATTGATATGAGCGAATTTATGGAGAAACATTCCGTATCTAAGTTGATCGGAGCGCCGCCGGGTTATGTCGGATACGATGAAGGTGGGCAGTTAACAGAAGCGGTGCGCAGAAAACCTTACTCCGTGATTTTATTTGATGAAATAGAAAAAGCACATCCGGAAGTGTTTGATTTGCTCTTACAGCTTTTAGATGACGGCCGTCTTACGGATTCGCAGGGAAGAACGGTTGATTTTAAAAATACGGTTGTGATCATGACGAGCAATATTGGTTCGATGCATCTGCTTGAAGATTTGAAAGGCAGCGGCAAGGTGAGTGAAGTGACGCGGAGAAAAGTAATGGAAGAATTGAGCCGCGCATTTCGTCCCGAATTTCTTAATCGTGTCGATGAAACGGTTCTTTTCAAGCCTCTCGATAAAGACCAGGTTTTCGAGATGATTGATTTGCTTGTCGCGGGGCTTACGAAACGTCTTGAAGAGCGTCATATTCAGGTTGATTTAACACCCGCAGCAAAAGAGTGGATGATGGTGCATGGCTATGATGTTTCTTATGGAGCGCGGCCGCTTAAAAGATTATTGCAGCGTGAGCTTGAAACAAAACTTGCGCGCGCGATCATTGAAGGCAAAGTGACAGATAACACCAAAGTCACAGTGGATACCGCAAAAGGCGAATTAATTCTCAAATAAATTATCACCGAATAACGCTTAAAATGTCTTACGGGAAAATGTTAGAATAGCTCCGTTATGCAAAAACCCAAGACATTTACTTTTTTACCGGCCTACCGCGTTGTTTTGCCCTGCTGCGGTAATGAAACGCTTTGCGAAGTTGTGGGTAAATATCCCGAAACAACGGAAAGAGTAAGCTGCAGCCGCTGTAAAGCCTGGTTTAATGCCCGATTTTTTCAAAATGAGCAAGGTGTGGTGGTTCTCGAAATTCGGCCCGTTCAGTAATTTAACACTACGTATTCTGAGGCTGGGTTTTCCAACGGTTATG
>CAZSVD010000126.1:0-7986 GCA_964610145.1 uncultured bacterium
CATCCGCGAGAAGCTGAATGGTATCGATCGGAAGCATGCCGCGATCCCACTTTGAACCTTTGTAGCTGCCGTAAGCGCCTTTTTCTTTGGCGAGTTTGCTTGAACCCAAAATCGCGTAATAAGAAATCGCTTCCATACTCGCATCGGCAAAATCCACCGCGGCCTGCGACGCGTAACTGATCGCCTGAATATAAAGCGCGTCCTGAAAGCCCATCACACCGAGACCGACGGGGCGATGCTTGATGTTGGCGTCTTTGGCTTCAATGGTCGGATAAAAATTAATGTCGATGACGTTATCAAGCATGCGCATCGCGGTTTCAACCGTATCCGCCAAAAGCTTTTGGTTGAGTCCGGATTCCGTTGTATGCGCGGCAAGATTCACCGAGCCCAAATTACAAACGGCGGTTTCACCGTTGGAGGTGTTGAGCAAAATTTCAGTGCAAAGGTTTGAGCTATGCACCACGCCGGCGTGATCCTGCGGTGAACGCACGTTCGAAGGATCTTTGAAAGTGATCCACGGATGGCCGGTTTCAAAAAGCTGCGTGAGCATTTTGCGCCAGAGCTGAACCGCGGGAATTTTTTTGAAAAGGCTGATTTCGCCGCGCGCCGCTTTTTCTTCATACGCAGCGTAACGCTTTTCGAAATCTTTTCCGTATGTATCGTGAAGATCTTTAACTTCATTCGGGCTGAACAAAGTCCAGTCTTCGTTCGCGAGCACACGCTTCATGAAAAGATCGGGAATCCAGTTCGCGGTATGCATATCATGCGTACGGCGACGGTCATCACCCGTGTTTTTGCGGAGATCCAAAAAGTCTTCAATATCAATATGCCAGCATTCGAGATAAGCGCAAACCGCGCCTTTACGTTTACCGCCCTGATTTACGGCAACCGCGGTGTCATTGGCAACCTTAAGGAAAGGCACCAACCCCTGACTGCGTCCGTTGGTTCCTTTAATCAAAGAGCCCATGCCGCGCACGCGCGTCCAGTCATTCCCGAGACCGCCTGACCATTTTGAAAGCTGGGCGTTGTCCTTAATACACTTGAAGATGTGATCGAGATCATCATCCACTGTGGTCAAGAAAGAGGAAGAGAGCTGAGAGTGCAATGTACCGGCGTTAAAAAGCGTCGGCGTCGAGCTGACAAAACGGAAAGAAGAAAGCACTTCATAGAATTGAATCGCACGTTCAGTTTTGTTGGCACCTTCCACAAGCGCGAGCCCCATCGCCACGCGCATCCAGAAAGACTGCGGCGTTTCAAGACGGCGGCCTTTTTCATGGATGAAGTAACGATCATAGAGAGTCTGCAAACCGATATATCCGAAAAGCAAATCGCGCTCAGGCTTAAGCGCTGCACCGATTTTCTCAAGATCAAACTCAAGCAAATCCGGCGAAAGACGCTCGAACTTCACCATCGCTGTCAAAGACGTGACAAAAGAAAGCGGATATTCTTTCTTCATTTCTTTGATGGTGATCGAACGGCCAACTACTTCGGCATAAAGCTTACGCAAAAGAATGCGGGACGCGACAGAGCTGTACGCGGGCTCTTTTTCAATCAAGATGCGGGTGGCAAGCAGCATCGCTTCCGTGAGCTGGCTTTCTTTGATGCCGCTGAAACAGTTGCGGACTGTTCCCTTCAAAATTTCTTCCACCGAAACTTTATCTTCAAGACCATGGCAAGTTTCCGCGATGATCAATTTGAGTTTTTCGACATCAAGGCGCTCGGTTGTGCCGTCTTCATGAGCCACGCGCACATTCGGATTTAAAATCACCGGCGCGTCTTCAGCCGCTTTTGCCGCCAAACGCTCCTGGCGCTGCTTTTCGCGGTAAACAATATAGTCACGCGCCACATCATGCTGCGCGGTTTCCATCAAAGACAATTCAACGATGTCCTGGATTTCTTCGATGTCAATCGTATGCACGCCGGCATATTGATTTTTCAAATAGTTCACAACTTTGTCGGAGAGCATCAAAACAATTTGTTGGGTTTCGGGAGAAAGCGGATATTGATTTTTGCACGCGGCAAAAGCTTTGGCGAGAGCGATCGTAATTTTTTCGGGTTTGAATGAAACCACGCGGCCGTCGCGCTTTTTCACCGTGAGACGTTCATGTTCAAAACGGCGCATTTCATGTTCGCGGCGGTAATTGTCATATTCTTTGGAAATATCTTCAAAACCGGCGGCCTGCAACTCACGCACCACGGTGTTTTGAATGTCTTCGATGAAAACGATGCTGCCCTTGGCGCCTTCGGCTTCACACCAAGCGACAACTTTCGCTGTGATTTGTTTGATTTTTGTCTGTGAGTCGAGATTCAGCTCGGATTCCTGCGGAATTCCCAAGTGAGCCTTAAATGCCGCCTCAATCGCGTTAAAAATTCGCACATCAAAGAACGGAACTTGTTGTCCGTTGCGTTTTTTAACGGTGAGCGACGAGCTGACATAGGATTGCGTTTGCATGCTAAAAATCTCCTGCTTTTAAAGACAAAAATCTTTAAAAAAAATCAAAACTTTTTTAAAAAAACGGGCTGAAAACTGACTCGAATCGCGGCGGCGAAAAACTCGGAAGAAGTGAAAATAAAAACCAGTCTCTTGAGCTCTAAATATAATCTGTTTTTCACCGGAACCGCCCCTCCTAACTGAGGATTGATTTTTCTGCATACTCCTATTGGTAGTACGCAAAATTCAAAACACATCAACATCTAGTATCGCCATCCCTATTATTCGTCCAACGAGGGAGAATCTTGAGAATTGTTTTTGCGGCACTTCTGTGCGTGTTCGAGTGACGGAAATTATGTCAGATTTTTATTCAATCGCAAGCGGTTTTTTGGCTTTTTTTTCACTTTTTTTGCGCAAAATCTTTTTAAAACTTTTTATATAATCTTAATGAAAATCAATGCTAGTTTTTACCTGTTGACAAAAATTATTTTTTGAAAATTTTTTCCGATTTTTTGAATTTTTTTCTTAAAAATATTTTTTGAACCGCACTTTTTGATTTTTTTTGTGAAAAAAATTTTTTCGCGCATTTTTTTAAAAAATTTCCTTAAAAATCAAAAAAATAAGCGGTTTTTTGTTTGAGTAATGATTTTTAAAATTATTTGGCGCGCGGAAAAAAGTTTTTTGTATTGGGGAAATCTAGAAAAAACGCGGAAGAAATAATTTAAGACTGAAATTCCCAGGCGCTTAAGTAGCCGTTTATTTTTTCGGCGTAAGCGAGAAAGTCTTCGTAGAACGGCAAAGCCGCGAGCGTGGCGCTGTCTCCGATCACGATGAGTTTTCTTTTCGCGCGCGTCATCGCGACATTCATACGGCGCACATCTTTCAAAAATCCTAAGTCGCCTTCTAAATTAGAACGCACAAGCGATAAAATCACGGCTTCTTTCTCACGGCCCTGAAAAGAATCCACGCTGTCGATCTCGACATCAAGTCCGCTCATGCCGTGATCTTCTAATTTTTGCAAAATACATTTGATTTGCGCCTGATACGGGCTGATCACGGCAATTTCGGTGTCGGATACTCCCTGAGCCATCAAATCTTTGATTTGGCGAATAACAATTTGCGCTTCTCCGGGGTTAAAACGGCTAAAAGTTGCCTCATCCGTGTCTTCGTCATAGCCTAAACCGGCGGTATCAATGAAGATAACCGGTTTTTCGGTGATTTCGTGCTTCGAAACCCGGGGCAAATCCTGCAAAGTATGCTTACGGTTAGCATCCGCCGCTTTCAGGGCGCCTTCATAGAACACATCCGATGAAAATTGCATGATTTCCTCATGCATACGGTATTGCAAATCAAGCCGCAGCTGCGACGTTGCCGGCAAAACGTCATGAAAACGCTCAAAAAGCGTATAAGCAAGGCTTCCGCGCCCCTGATTTCCCGAAAGGATGGTAGGAGGCAGCTGTTCATGATCCCCCGCTAAAACAAGTTTACTGACGTGTCCGCCGCGCTCGCCGGAAGTATGCGCGTGCGCAATCGGAATCCAGGTCGCGGGCTCAATCGCCTGACCGGCTTCATCGATAATCACCCAATCAATTTTTTCGATTCAAGCAGGGCGTCACCGCAAACCACATGCGTCGCGACCACAATGTCGGTACTGTTCCATACTTCATTAAAAATTTGCGCTTTGATGTCTTTGTTCTCGGCTTTCAGCGCGTCAATTTCAGTATTCATGACTTCTTTCTCTTCCCAAGTCATTTCACGTCTGTCGCGGCGACGCAAACGCTGTTTGAAAAGCTGGTCGAGTTTGGCGTGATTGGACTCCAATTTTTTGGCGTAAGGATGCAATACCAACTGAAAAGAAAGCGTGTGATCACGTATAGCAGGAGAAACACGCGCGGGATGACCAAGACGGGTCACCTTCAGTTTTGTTTTGCGGTCCATCCCCTGCGTAAACAACTCTCCCGAAGCGACGATTTGTTCGACAAGATGATCACAGGCGGCGTTGCTCGGAGCTGAAATCAACACGGTTTCTCCGCGCTCTTTGGCCTGGCGAACCATTTCCACCAAGACACTGGTTTTACCGGTTCCCGGAGGACCATGCAAAACGAATACGTCTTTATTTTCAAGAGCCATTGCGACTGCTTTTTTCTGCTGGGTGTTTAAGTTGGGATGAAAAAAATTGAGCGATTCGGGTTTAACCGGATCATTCAACTCGGGCGCTTTTAGTCCGAGAGCAATATCCCGCAAACGAGCCAGGCGGTTATTCTTAGCGGAACGCACACGCTGAATCATGTCAAACATACGCTCAAACGAAGTTTTGCTTTCACCCAGCGTCAGCTGAAATTGGTTTTCATGCTGAACCCAATCGGGTAATTCCGCGCCCGAAAAAGCAACGGTGATGGAATTAGCCGAACGCGCGTAAACCACTCCGGCCGGCCATTCGCTTTCGGGAATACGCACAGCGGAAAGACGCACAATATCACCCGAACTGAGAGAAAAACGCGGCAAAGCGCGTCCGCCCTTGGCATGAAACGTAATTAAGCGCTGGCCTGAAGGGTTGTAGTTAATTTGATGCAAAGAAAGTCCGCGAAGGGCCTTCCCGCGTTTTTCGCGCTGCTCCGGCAGAAGTTTTAAAACTTCCTCTTCATAACGGGTCCGGTCGCGGACTTGTTCAGCCACCAAAAGATGATGCACATGGCTAAAATGCTTTTGGATGACACGCTCATCGCCGACCCAAATCTTGCGGCCCTTTTTCTTTCGAAAAGGATTTTTGTGCCCCGCCTGACCGGGCTTCTTAGTGAAATAGTGACGTCTCATAGGGGCGACATTGTAGGTTACCGCTTCTAAAAGTGCCAGGTTGTTTTTTAACCCGGCACTTTTAGAAGAGGCGCCCTGATCAGAGTCCTAAACCGACGCGGTCTTTGACGCGTTTCAGAACGGTTTGCGCCACAGGACGGACTTTATCCGCGCCCTGCTTCAGAAGGGATTCGATATAACCGGGCTCTTTTGAAATTCGCGCGTATCTTTCACGAATGGGCCGCAAAGATTCAATCACCGTGTCGGCAAGTTTGGCTTTGAATTCGGCATAGCCTTTTCCTTCAAATTCTTTTTCGATGGCTTCCCGTGAAAATCCGGTTAAAACCTGATATATCGAAAGTAAATTAAACAATCCTTTGCGGGTTTCATTAAAAACGATGGTACGCTCGGAATCCGTCGGCGCTTTCATAATTTTGGGACGTATCGCATCCGGCTCATCCAGTAAAAACACCGCGTGCCGCGCGCCGGCTTCACTTTTGCTCATTTTTTTCTCGGGGTCATCAAGCCCCATGACGCGCGCGCCAATTTTTGGAATGACCGGAGTCGGAATTTTGAAAGTATCGCCGAAATTCGAATTAAATTTTTCCGCTAAATCGCGTGTCAATTCAATGTGCTGTTTTTGATCTTCTCCGACGGGAACATAATCCGTGTCATAAAGCAAAATATCCGCCGCCATTAAAACAGGATAGGCAAAAAGTCCGAGCGTAATGTCTTTTTCTTTTTGCTTGGCGGATTTGTCCTTGAATTGCGTCATCCGGCTCAGCCAGCCCATGGGCGTACTGCAATTGAGAATCCAGGAAAGCTCGCTATGCTCGGAAATATCGGACTGCACGAAAAGCGAAACTTTTTGAGGATCCAAGCCGCAGGCAAAAAGAATTCCGGCCAGCTCACGAATCGACGCGCGTAGTTTCTTAGGATCTTGCGGAAGCGTAATGGCGTGCAAATCAACTATACAAAAAAAATTGTCGTGATCGTCCTGAGACTTAACCCAATTTTGAATGGCTCCGAGATAATTTCCGAGATGGATACTGCCTGAAGGCTGAATTCCGGAGAGAACACGCTTGCGTTGATTCGTCATAAACTTAAAAGGTATTTCTATTTAAACAGAAAATCCGGCTCCGGGAAAAAATTCCGGAAGCCGGATTCTCAAAATCAAAACGGATTTACTTGGCCGCGGCTTCTGCTTGATCAAGCCAGAGCTGATCTCCGTTAGAGTAAACACGGTGGATCTTCACCTTGCCGGACGCATCCGTATAAGGATAATCACGATAACCGCCGGTTAAACTGCATTTGGATGTTCCGCAGCAGCCCACCATTAAAAAAAGACCCAACACAACCGCTAAATATTTCATAAATTCTCCCCGCTGAATTCAATTCATGGATGAAATTATTAAAAACATGACCGTCTCAATTATAGCCCAACCCTCTTTGAGCAACAAGACGCATCCGAACTGTTTTCTAGGCAGGAACGTCCGAATGCCCGAGATTTTTGTCAGGGGCAACGCAGTCGCGAATCAGCTGTTTCAGCTCTTTAATATCGGGAAAACCGCCGCGCTCTTTACGGCACCAAACAAGTTCTTGTGCCGCCCTGACCTGAAAGACCCCACCTGTGCCGGGAACTAAGGTCACTCCGCCGAGCTCATCCTGAAATGTCGTCAGCAGTTCCTGCGCCATCCATGCCGCGCGTAAAAGCCAACGGCATTGAGTGCAATATTCAATCGTAATAATGGGTTTCATTTATTTCTATGATTATTTTCTATGCGCCAATAATTTTCACCAAAACACGCTTTTTCCGGCCGCCGTCGAACTCTCCGTAAAAAATTTGCTCCCACGGACCAAAATCAAGCTTTTCGTCGGTAACAGCAACAACCACTTCACGGCCAAAAAGCTGCCGCTTGAGATGCGCGTCACCATTATCCTCGCCCGTGCGGTGATGGCGATAACCTTTCAAATCATAAGGCGCGATTTTTTCGAGAAAATCTTCGAAGTCTTTCAGCAATCCCTGCTCATCATCATTAATAAAAACACTGGCGGTAATGTGCATCGCATTGACCAGGCAAAGCCCTTCGCGAATACCGCTCTGAATAAGCGCGGCTTCTACTTGCGGCGTAATATTAATGAACTCTTTCTTTTTTGCCGTATGGAACCAAAGTTCTTCGCGGTAGGATCTCATACTAAACACCTTTGTTTGCTTGAGCCAAACTGGCGGGCATTATATCATTGCCGTTAACCGGAAGAAAAACCTTATGGCCGAACAAAAGAAATATCCTTTTTTAAAAGACTGTCTTTATCGCGTTGAATATGTCGCCGTCCTGCTGCTCGCGAATTTCGCGCGCCTGCTTTCGATTGAAGCCGCGACACAAATCGCGGCGAGATTCGGTACGCTTTCTTTTATGCTGCTCTCAAAAAAAAGAAAGACCGCGCTTCAAAATCTAGCGCTCGCCTTTCCTGAAAAAACTGAGATGGAACGGCGGCGAATCGCATGCCTATCTTTTGAAAACGCGGCCATGAGCGTCACGGAATTGTTTTTATTTAAAAAAATCCTGCGTGAAGCGGAAAAACGCTTTGATCAAAGCAAGACAAGCGCTTTTGACAACGCCATTCGTCAGGGGCGCGGAGTAATTTTGGCAATTTCGCATTTAGGCGCCTGGGAATGCCATGAGATGCTCACTCCTTTAAAACAAACGCCGACTTTGGTGATTGTAAAAAATTTGCTCCCACGGACCAAAATCAAGCTTTTC
>CAZSVD010000127.1:0-2463 GCA_964610145.1 uncultured bacterium
TTAAGCAATACCGCGAAAAGCATCCTAAAATTGTTAAAGCGCGGTCTACGTTGAAGTTTCTAGATGAAAGCATTGAGGCGGAAAAGAAACGAATTGTGGATCAGTTGAAGACACGCATGCAGGGAACCATGCAGACAAGCCATGGCCGCGTTATTGAAGAAGCATCGCCCCCGGACAAACCGATTGGTCCGAATCGCTTGAAATTGATCGGAATCGTGGTGCTCGGCGAACTCTTCCTCAGCCTGCTTTTAATTTTTCTTTTGGATTATTTTGATGACACGATCCACTCCATGGAAGACCTGGAGCGCAAAGGCGTGATTCTGCCTTTTTTGGGTCCCGTGGCCCTTTTGAAGGAAAAAAAGCCCAATTATGATGATAAGACACTGGTCGTTTATCATGACCGGAACGCTGAAATTACGGAGTCCTTCCGCTACCTGCGGGTCGCTATTAATTTTTCAGCGCCTCCGGAATCACTTAAGAATTTGATTATGACAAGCTGCTTGCCCCATGAAGGAAAATCTTTCATCAATCATAATATTGCGGCATCCTTGGCTCTGGATGGCAACAAGACACTCCTTGTAGACTGCGATTTGCGCCGTCCAGTGGTTCATCGCCAGTTTAAGATTGATAACAGCACTGGGCTTTCCAATTACCTCACCAGCGGTGTAGACTTCGAGACTATTTTGAAGCCCTCCTATGTTGAAAACCTGACAATCGTTCCAAGCGGTCCGGTTTCACCTAACCCTGCCGAGATTTTAGGCTCTGACCGCATGCGCCTTTTCCTTGAAGAGGCGAGGAAGCGCTTTGACCGAATTATCATCGACTCTCCGCCGCTTACGGGGCTTGGAGATACTTTTGTTGTGGGTAATTTGGTGGGACACGTCATCTTGGTTGTAGCAGCCGCAAGAACTCCTTCTGACCTCATCAAGAGAATTCAGGCGCAGCTTGAAAAGTCAGGCATCAAAATTATTGGCGTGATATTGAACCAGGTAGATATGGACAAAGAACGCCTGGGAGGCTACTCAAAGCATTATTATCATACCTACAACCGCTATTACAGGCGGGATGATCAAGGGCAGGGAGAGGAAAAGTCGAAATGACGCGTCTCCTTCGGGAAATTTTAAAAGCGTACCTTTATTCGAGCACCGTTTTATTTTTACTCTCACTGTCCAGTTTTAGTCCGCAGGTCTCCGCCTTTCTGCAAAGCTTATCTTTCCCTGCTTTGCTAGTTCTTTGCTGCCTTAAGCTTGTTTCTCCTCCGAAAGCTTCAAAAAGCTTGCTATTCCCTTGGCTGGTAGCGCTTCTGATTTGGTTTGCAATTCAGCAGACGGCCATCATGCTTGAGATTCCTCCTTTTGAAGTACCGTCGAATTGGCGGGCGTGGATCGATTTCCTTGCACTCTTTTCCACCGCAGCAAGTTATGCTTTGGTTTCAGAAGAAATTTTCTCTGATAGGGAAGATCTTTACGCATTCCTCAAATTCTTTGTTTTTTCTGCTGGGATCACGGCAGTCTATTTTATTTTTCTTTTTTATACCGCAGGAGTTGCTGTCGAAAAAATTCAGCCTCCTTTTGTGCTCTTGGAACACTTAGGGCCTTTGGCAGCCTTCAGTCTTCAGCCCAACAATCTCGTAGACCTTTTTGTACCGCCTTTTTTTCTCGGGCTTTCCCTTGTTTTTTATCACCATCGCCGCAAGCTTCATTTTTCCGACCCGTCCCGCGCCTATACTGAGATTATTTTAAACTTGTGTTTTGCCTGTGTCCTTCTGGCTGGAATCTTTTATACAAAGTCCCGAGCAGGCATCATTGCTTTTTTTGGAGGGCTCGTCTTTTTTGCGATCTTATTCGCCTTGGCGCAGCGTCGCAGGAAAAGTGCGTGGAAAATTGTAGCCTTGGTTTTTGTTGCGGGCGTTATCTTCCTTAGCACGCTCGGAATGAAGGATGTTTTTCGCGAGCTCATGACATTGAAAGAAACCTTTACGCGAGAAGCACAAATCAAAGGTCTTCGCTCATTGACGATGGGTGCCAGCTGGCAGCTTATTACGGAAAAAGGTTTTTGGGGGGTGGGCCTTGGAAATTTCCCTATGGGATGGCTCCTGTTCCACAAAGCACCTTTTACTGTGTATCCCTATCGTTCGTATAATGACTTGCTCTGGTTTTGGGCGGAAGCCGGACTTCCCGGGGTGATTATTTTTGCCGGGCTTTTGCTTAAAACGTTTATTTCGGGTATTCGAAATATCCTTAAATCGCAAAGCAGTTTTATAGCGTATTTATCCGCAGCCTGTCTGGCGTCCGTAAGTGTTTTTGTGCTGCATGCCATGGTCGATCCAACTCTCTATGTGAACACGCTTTTATGGGAAATAGCGATTGTCCTTGGCGCGGCGGGCGCATTGAGACATCTTGAGGTTGAAGAGACTCGTGACAAAAGACTGGGAATTTCCAAGCCAAAGCACCCAGTCTTCAG
>CAZSVD010000128.1:0-7011 GCA_964610145.1 uncultured bacterium
TATGCGCGGGATCCAGCTCATAATCAGCGGCATAAGAAGCGGACGAAGCCAACATACTTATCAACAAAGTCCCTATCAGCATGCGGATTTTCATATAAAATTATTTCTCCTGATTACCGTAACTAAAAACGCCACGAAAGTTCGCAAAGTATACTAAAAACTAACAACTCAGCCCAAGTAAAATCGAAGCCATTCATTTCTCCCATTCTTTTGACCGTTTCCGGCTGTATTTTATTCATTGGAAATTAGCTCTATTGGCTCTAAAATATCGCCCTTACAACCCAGCAAACGAGGTCCTGATGCCGACTTTATTTACAAAGATTATTCGCGGAGAGCTTCCCTGCCATAAGGTCGCCGAAAATAGCGATTTTTTGGCCTTTTTAGATTTGCGCCCCGTAAACCGCGGACATACTTTAGTCATCCCAAAGAAAGAAATTGATTACATTTTTGATTTAGATCCCGCTTTACTCGCCGGAATCATGCCTTTCACAAAAAAAGTCGCGGACGCCATTAAAAAAACAGTGCCCTGTAAAAAAGTAGGCGTCATGGTCGCCGGCCTTGAGGTTCCGCACGCTCACATTCATTTGATCCCTATTTTAAATTCCGTCCATGAACTCGCTTTTGCGAACGCCAAAACCGCGGACGCGGCGGAACTTGCCGCGCTTGCCGAGCAAATTCGGAAAAATCTATGACCCTCAAACAAAGACCGCGCCGCAACAGGAAATCATCCTCTTTGCGCTCTCTGATTCGCGAGACAAGACTGAGCCCGGAAAATTTAATTCTTCCGCTCTTTGTTCAGGAAGGAAAAAATAAAAAAACTGAAATTGCTTCTATGCCGGGTTGCTACCGTTTCTCTCTGGATCTCATTATCCGGGAAGCTCGTGAAGCTTTTAAACTCGGTATTCCCGCCGTGGCACTTTTTCCCGTCATCGCGGACAAACTCAAAGACCGTTACGCCAGCGAATCAGTTAATCCGCACGGGCTTTTGCAAAACACGATTCGTGAACTTAAAAATAAAATTCCCGAAATGGCCGTTATCACCGATGTCGCCATGGATCCTTATTCAAGCGACGGACACGACGGATTTGTTGAAAACGGAAAAATTCTCAACGATGAAACCCTCGGCATTTTATCCGCAATGGCCGTGGCCCAGGCTGAAGCCGGCGCCGATATGGTCGCCCCTTCCGATATGATGGATGGCCGTGTTAAAGCCATAAGAAACGCGCTCGATATGCAGGGGTTTCAGGATACAGGTATCCTGGCTTACTCCGCAAAATATGCCTCGGCGTTTTACGGTCCTTTCCGAGACGCGCTTGATTCGGCTCCTAAAAAAGGAGATAAAAAAACTTATCAAATGGATCCGGCTAACAGCCGCGAAGCTTTGCGTGAAGTGCTGCTGGACATCAAAGAAGGCGCGGATGTGGTGATGGTTAAACCTGCGCTGCTTTATCTGGATATTATTACGAAAGTCAAAGCCGCAGTTTCTGTACCCGTGGCGGCTTATCATGTCAGCGGAGAATATGCCATGATCAAGGCTGCCGCGAAAAATGGCTGGCTGGATGAAAAGAAATGCATGATTGAGGCGCTGACATCCATCAAACGCGCCGGCGCGGATATGATTTTGACTTACTACGCCAAAGAGGCCTCACGATTCTTAACTGTTTAGACAAAATACTTCCTCTTAGAAAGAGTGGATTTCGTCTTTAGCGAGTCAACCATTCGGCTCAAACAGCTGGTGCTTCGCCCAGAACTCGCCGGAATAATTGACTCGTTCAAAGACTTCCGCGCCAGTGGTGGTGGAGGCTAACAGCGGAAAAGCTATTTACCCAAAATCAAATTGCTTGAAATCTCTTGCTTCTATTTGTCAAAAAATAATCACGCATTACCAGGAAAGCTTTCTTTTATACCTTTTTTTGTCTCTGCTTGGCCGAGACAAAAAAAGGTATGGCGGGAAATATTTATCGGGGCTTTGTGCGGACTATGGCAAGCACTCGAACACAAACCTTCGATCGCCCTTTGCAACGGAGCCGTGTTTCTCCGCTTTTAACCTCCATACCCCATTAGCGGAGATCGCTTCAAAAAAAGAAACCCGATTTACGAGTTTTGCCCGAAGAGGCAACTGCCTGAGTAAATTGGGGTTCTTTTTTTAGCGCTAACCAACAGCTGATTGAACCAGAAAATTAAAGAGACGGTTACGCGTTAAATTGCTTCAGAAGCTGCGAATAAGTTTCAACAGCGGGAACGCGCGGGTGATCCTTGCGAATCTTATCCGTGGTCCGGAAAAGCACGCCCTTATCGGCGGATAAAATCATCGTGAGGTCATTGTAAGAATCCCCCGCCGCTTGGACGTAAAAATTCAAACTTTGAAGGGCCTTTACCGCTTTGCGTTTTTGATCCTTTTGACGGAGATGATAGTTCGCGACATAGCCTTTCGAATCGGTTGAAAGCGTATGACAAAAAATAGTCGGCCAATCCAGCTGCTTCATCAGCGGCCGCGCGAATTCAGAAAAAGTATCCGAAAGAATGATCACCTGATACTTCGAACGCAACGTATCAAGAAACGCTTTTGCGCCCGGCAAAGGCTTCATCTTAGCAATAACATCCTGAACATCTTTCAAAGTAATTTTATTTTTGCGCATCACGCCCAGGCGAAACTTCATCAGCTTGTCGTAATCGGGTTCTTCGCGCGTGGTGATTTCAAGCGCCTTGATGCCCGTTTTTTTTGCAACACCAATCCACATTTCAGGAACAAGCACACCTTCAAGATCCAAGCAGCACACAATATTTTTATTCGACTTCAACATGACTCTTCTCTTTGTTTTTATTCTTTAAACGATAATACAAGACGACAATCACCACCGCCGAAAACATGACGGAATTCACGATATTAAACAACCGCCAAACAATATCCTTTGACGCAAAGGCCTGCGGTGCCATGACAAAAAAAGAAAACCAGACTCCCAAAGCCCAGGTCAAACTGATGTCATTGGAGCATTTACGTTGGATAATCCGCATAATCAACGGAATATTCCAAAGCGGCAATGTTACGGATGCAATGAGCGCGAGTTTCTCAAACATAGTGCGGAATCATAACACAGACGGAAGAGCAGAGACCAGAAAGAACTGACAGAATCAGTGCAAGATAGGGCCGTTCCCCTTCCCGAACAGTGGCGCGTTTTGAATCGCATTAAAAACATAATCTTTGGCGCGGTGAATCGCATCCCGCATCGATAACTCCTGCGCGATACCGGACGCAATCGCAGAAGCAAGCGTGCAACCGACACCATGCGTATGCTTTGATTTGATTTTAGGAGCCGAGAAAACCACAAAGTCTTTTCCGTCAAAAAAAACATCTGTGGCTTCCTCACCGGGTAAATGCCCGCCTTTTAACAAAACATTTGTCGCGCCAAAACCATAAATCGCGCGCACGGCATTTTCCATATCACTTCGTTCGGATACGTTGGTGCCGGTTAATTTTGAGGCTTCATCCAGATTTGGCGTGATTAACGAACAAAGAGGTATTATTTTTTGCTTATACACATCAATGGCTTCTTTAACCAAAAGCGGCGCGCCGTTTTTTGAAAGCATTACCGGATCCGCAATGATGGGGCCTTTATACTCTTTCAATGCTTCCGCCACAGCTGTCACGGCGGGACCATGTCCCAAAGCACCCAGCTTTACCACATCCGGGCGAATATCTTCAAGCACGGCGAGAATTTGCGCCTTGATTTTATCGGGGTGAATCACCAAAACCTCTTTAATCCCCAAAGTATTCTGCACGGTAATGAGAGAAATTGCGGCCATTCCGTAAACACCGAAATGCGCGAATGTTTTAAGGTCAGCCTGAATCCCCGCGCCGCCAGAAGGGTCTGAACCGGCAATACTGAGCACGGACTTCATTTTTTAATCCCAGATTGTTCAGCGAAACTTTGCGCCGCGTGCTCGAAACGTTTCGCGCTGGCGGTGGCACCCGATAAATCTTGTATCGCATTTCCCGATGAAGGGTTTTCAAAGTAAACGGAAGGAAACCCATCAATACGGTATTGATCCGCAAGCTGATTTTCGCGCGCACCTTTTTCAGGATTCACACGAATTTTGATAAAACCTGACAGAGCTTTTTGAACTTCGGGTTTGGCTAAAACATTTTTATTAAACTTGCGGCAATATCCACACCAATCCGTATAGAAAAAAACCATCATGGGCTTGTGGCTCGACACAGCCTCCGCGCGGCCCTGCGCGTAACCCTCGGCGCCCTCGAACCAATTCTGATCCGCGAAAGCAACCCCCGGCAAACAGCTTACGGCTAAAAAAAAGACAACCAAAATTATTTTATTTTTAGAGCTTAAAATCCGTTTTTTATTTCTCATGGCCCTCTTTCTCCCTTATAACAGCCTGATCGCCCATTTTAATTCCGTTCTTTTCAATTGTTCCCGCGGCAACTTCTAAGACATATTGAACGGGCGCGCGACTTCGAATTGTGGGGCAATCATCCTGTTTGCAGGGCGGAATATTTTGACTGATATCCACCACACGCTTTTCAGCGCTGATCCAAATAAAATCCAGCGGCATCAACATATTTTTCATCCAAAAATCCGGCCGCCTTTCATCATTGTAAACAAACAACATACCTTGGCCTGACATAAGACGAACACGCGCCATCAACCCATGTTCTTTTTCCGCTTGTGTACGGGCAATCTCCGGCTGAACACAAAAGTTTTTAAAACAGACGGAGCCTGTTTCCGCGCAAAAAGCCGGAGAAGAAAAACCAATCAAAACAACCCCCGATAAAAGAATCAAACCCTGTATTTTTTTCATCTTACATCTGAATCGCTTTCATAAGCTGATCATAACTTTTCCCCAAAACCGCAACCGATGATAAAAACAGCGCGACGACAGACAACACCACCACCGTCCACACGATTTTGACGAAAACCGTGAACTTTTTATTCTGCCATAAAAGCGGCAAAGCAAAGGGCCCCACGCAACAAAGCATCCAGACCACATAAAGACGCGATTCCGCACCGGTCACGCTCTTTTTCTTACCGCGAGCGACATCCACCGCGTCACGTACCGCGGGAACCAAAAAGAAAGGAACCACAAAAAGAACCGCCATACGCGCTAAATATGAGGTCGAAGAAAAATAACTATACCCAAGCCCCACGGTAATAATCGCGTAGGTCAAAGCCGAAAACTTGTTTCCGACATAAAGATGCCCCAAACCCGGAAAAAGAAGCGTTAAAAAAAATGCAATCCACGGATTTTTCTTCAATGAGGGGTCACTAGGAGTTTGAATATCTGTCATGCGGGAATTATATCAGAGACTGCTGAAAACTCTCAGAAGGGTTTAATACAAGAACGTTAAACTTTTCAGGATGAATTGCCGCCGCGAGTTCCGCAGCGAAGCGAGGACTGTTTGAGCGCCGGCAATTATCCGAAGCCCGTCCGGCTTGAGGACAAAAGGCCTGCGCCGATTGAACACTACCCCATGCGGCCGGTGATGTAGTCTTCCGTTTCTTTCCTATCCGGTGCCGTAAAAATCTTGGTAGTCTGATCATACTCAATCAGCTCTCCCAAATAAAGATACGCGGTGTAATCACTCACGCGGGCGGCTTGCTGCATATTATGCGTCACAATCAAAATCGTATAACTCTTTTTCAGCTCAATGATAAGCTCTTCGATTTTTGCCGTGGCAATCGGATCCAACGCGGAACAAGGTTCATCCAACAAAAGAACTTCAGGCTCCATGGCAAGGGCGCGAGCAATACACAAACGTTGCTGTTGACCTCCGGAGAGAGACAAGGCGCTGGTTTTTAATTTATTTTTAACTTCGTCCCAAAGAGCTGATTTTTTCAAACTTTCTTCCACGATGCCATCAAGTCGGCTTTTCTGCTTAACCCCCATAATCCGTGGACCGTAGGTGACATTGTCATAAATTGACTTCGGAAAAGGATTTTGCTTTTGAAAAACCATCCCCACTTTGATACGAACTTCGACCGGATCAATCTCCCGCGAACTCAAATCTTGTCCTTGAAATAAAATTTGCCCAGTTTGACGAAAACTCGGCACAAAGTCATTCATACGATTAAAACAACGAATCAAGGTCGATTTACCGCAACCCGACGGCCCAATCATCGCGGTCACAAGATTTTTGCGAATCCCCATATTGATCCCTTTTAAAGCGTGAAACTGTGCATACCACGCGTTAAGGTCTTTGACTTGCAAAATCATTTCCTGAGACGAGGACGTGTTCATCATAAAGATCTCACTGAGAATTTTCGTTGAAAATAATTACGTAATATAATCGCGAGCGCGTTCAAGGTCAGCGTTAAAAATAATAACATGACAATCCCCGCCGCAGCGCAATCAATAAATCCCTTTTGAGGGCGAGACACCCAATTGAAAATCTGTATCGGCAACACGGAAAAAGGCGAAAAAATTCCCGTCGGCAAAAAGGCAACATAAGTCAAAGCTCCCAACATGATGAGCGGGGCCGTTTCACCTATCGCGCGTGAAATCGCGAGGATCACGCCGGTTAAAATTCCCGGAAACGCAAGCGGAAGCACGTGATCTTTCGTAGCCTGCCACTTGGTTGCGCCCAAGGCATAGGCGGCTTCTTTGATTGAATTGGGAACCGTTCGAATCGCCTCTCTCGAAGCAATGATAATGGTGGGCAAAACAAGCAAAGCTAATGTCAGGGAACCGGCCAAAACACTGCGGTTAAATCGCATGGCCCGAACAAAAATTTCCAAACCTAAAATACCGTAAATGATGGAGGGAACACCCGCAAGATTAGTGATGTTAATCTCAATCATTCGCCCAAGCCGATTTTTTTTTGCGTATTCTTCCAGGTAGACTGCGGCCGCAACCCCCAAGGGAATGGCAATAAGAATGGTGAGCGAAACCACAAAAATACTTCCCCCCAAAGCCGCGCAAATTCCCCCTTTTTCCGGTTTGCCGGAAGGAAACCTTGTCAAAAACTGCCAATCCAGCCGGTTTAAACCATCCGACACG
>CAZSVD010000129.1:0-6905 GCA_964610145.1 uncultured bacterium
GATCACCGAAGATTTTATATTTAAAGAAGGCTTCCAAACTGCTATGATTGCACCTTAAATCGGTTAAGAATTTTTGATTAGATCCGATAAAGCAAAGACAAGTATGAAGATTAAAAAACTCATTTCCATCGCGGTTATTGCGCAATTTTTGACTATTGTGGCAGCTCCATTACCGGAGGCGTCTGCCGCGCCTGCTGCATTTATTAGTGCTCCAACCGCTGTATTGATCGACGGTTTGACCGGGCGGTTGATTTATTCCAAAGCTCCTAATCTTCGCAGGCCTCAAGCCAGCACAACCAAAATTATGACCGCCATGGTGGTGCTTGATCAGATGAATCTGAATGATGTGATTGTCATTCCCAGGAGCGTTGAAGGCGTTCAGCCGTCTAAAATCTATCTCAAAGGCGGAGAGCGCTATTATGTCAAAGACATGATCTATGCCATTTTGATGAAGTCAGCCAATGATGCTGCGGAAGCATTAGCGATTCGCGTTGGCGGTTCAATTCCCGGTTTTTGTAAGTTAATGAATAAAAAAGCGCGCGAAATCGGCGCTATGAATACACAGTTTAAGACCCCGAATGGTCTTCCTGCGCCGGGACAGTATTCCACGTCTCTTGATCTTGCTCTGATCATGCGTTACGCCGAGCGTTATCCCTTTCTTGTACAGGTTTTAACCTTGAAATCCGTCACGATTCAAAGTTTGAGCGGTCGTCAGATTTTTATGAAGAGTCACAATAAAATGCTTTGGAGTGAAAAGTTTGATGTCATCGGAAAAACGGGCTACACCAAAAGTTCCAATTATTGTTTTGTGGGCCGAATTAATGAAAAGTATAAAGATGTCTTTCTTGGAATTTTAGGTAGCAAAAAGCTTTGGACGGATGTTCGCAGACTATGCAGTTATCCTACGGCCAAAATGCTTTCCGTGATTCGCATCAACCAGAAGCTTTGGGCTCGGCAGGATATAACTGTGATTGAGCAGCTCCTTCTTTCAGCCGGATATGACGCGGGCGTAGCTGACGGTGATTTTACTTTCCAAACCCTTACCGCGGTTGAGGCTTTTCAGCGCGATCATGATTGTCCTGTCGATGGCGTTGTAGGCGAGCAGACCTGGCTTCGCCTGCACAATTCCCGTTGAATTTGATTCGTTCTTTCTGATAGACTTTCGCCCATGCATTTGCCCCATTTTTTTAAAAAGTCTCTAATTCTTTTTGTCTTAACGCTTTGCGTTGCTTGCGGAAAACAGCCCGTTATTCATTCCCAGGAAACGCAGACTGTAGCCCCGGTTGTGGCAGAAAAATCAAACCCAGCGGCCGTAACGGTCACTCAAGATCTTAAAACACAGGTCATTGCCGATTTTGAGGGGGATCCCAACGATTTAACCAATAAGCTTGGCGGGGCAAGCGGGGAATGGAATTTAAACCCTGATGATGCAAACGATTCTTATACGGATCCTTTGATTGTAAAAATGCCGGGTAAAGACGGTAAAGAATCGCAGGTTTTAAGCCTTGGTTACAGTACGGATGTTCCTTCCGAGTTTACTCAAAACGGGTTTTGGACCAAGTTAGGTGGATTTGACGCCAGTGATTATGACCATCTTGAGTTTGATGTCAAAGGCGATGTCCAAAAAGGATTCACCGAAGTATTTAAAATTGAAATTAAAAAGCCTAAGCCCAAAACTGAAGCTGCTTCAGGCGATGCCTATGTTACGCATTCAAGTCAAATAGAAACCATTAAGGGAACCGCGCGTATTCCCGTGACTGCGGATTGGAAAACGGTAAGCGTTCCGCTGAACGCAATGACCGGATTGATTAACTTTATTGATCCTGAAGCCTGGAAAAATCCATCGATCAGTCGTCGAGATTTGGATGAGTTGGTTGTTGTTTTTCACAAGCGTATGGTGACCCAAAAGAAGGGCAAAATTTATCTCGATAATATCCGTTTTGTTAAAACCGGAAATCCGGGGCCGACTGCGGTTGATTTTCCGCCGCGCAAAAAAGAAAAAACAGCGACTCGCATTGAAGGTTTTGAGTTTCAAAAATTTTTACGGACTCGTTTGCCCGGCTTTCCGGAAACCACTGTGGTTAAAAAACAGTTTCCCGCAGAGCGTGATGCATTTTTTCGCGAAATTGCCAAAGATACCTGGAAGTTCTTTGAGAATATTGTGGATAAAGAAAATGGCTTGCCGCTTGATACTATTCAAATTGCGCCCACTGGGGATAAAGCTTTTGTGGATGGCGCCTGGATCGGAGATTACACGAATGTTACCAATATCGGCGTGTATCTCATGTGTATTGTTTCTGCTTATGATTTGAAATTTATTGCCAAAGAAGAAGCGGTTCAGAAATTAAAGACGACGCTGAATACACTTGAAAATAAGTTTGAATATCACTCGAGCGGTTTTCCCTACAATTACTACGACACAACGACTGCCGAGAGAACCAACTATTTGGTTTCATTGGTAGATAGCGGTTGGTATTTGGCGGGATTGTACGTTATCAAAAATGCTTTTCCGGAAGAAGTTGGTCCGCAGGCGACCCGATTAATTAACCGCGGGCACTTGTCTTTCTTTTATGATCCGGTTGAGCGGCAAATGTTTCATGGTTACTATGATCACTTGAAGGTTTATTCGGATTATCACTACGGTGTTTTTTATTCAGAGCCGCGTGCCTCCAGTTATATCGCGATTGCCCGCGGGGATGTTCCGAAAGAACATTGGTTTGGCGGGTTGGCACGGACTTTTCCGCAATCTTTTGATTGGCAGGGACAAACTCCTAAAGAACAAGTCGATAAAACAGCGCTGGGCTTATCCTATACGGGTGGTTACTATGAATGGAAAGACCTTAAATATGTTCCCAGCTGGGGCGGATCTGCTTTTGAAGCTTTGATGCCGACGCTTATTTTAAAAGAACGGGAATTAGCTCCGAATGGCTTGGGTGGTAATGATGCCACGCATGTTCAGGGGCAAATTCGCTATGCCATGGAAGAGTTGGGGTACCCGGTTTGGGGGATGAGCCCGTCTTCGGTGCCGGAAGGCGGATATTCAGAATATGGTGCCCATCCATTTGGCTCGAAAGGCTACAAGCCCGGGGTGGTTACCCCGCATGCCAGCGCATTGAGTGTTGAGTTTGCTCCCGAAGCTGTAGAAAAAAATCTGCGCAAGCTGATAGAGCTTTATGATATTTACGGTGAATACGGTTTTTATGATGCCGTCACCGTAAAAACTGGGTTGGTCGCGCGAAAATATTTGGCCTTGGATCAGGGGATGATTTTGGTCGCGATGAATAATTTTTTAAATCACGGCGCGATCCGTGAACGTTTTCATTCGGATCCGGATATGAAAAAAGGCGAAGAATTATTAACCTCGGAAAATCTGCTTAACAAGGAGAACTTTAAACCATGATGACAGAAACTGGTTATCGTTTTCGGCTCTTCAGTGGGTTTGAAAAACAAGTGGTTGCGGCCTATTCTGAGCGTCATTTTGACGGAGCGCATCGTTCGGATTTTTTAAAAATATTCGGATTAACACCCGAGCAGCTCTTTTTGGTAAAGCAGGTTCATGGTGAAAATATTGTGCGCGTGCAGGCTGATTTGAATCCTACGGGAGAAACGATGGCTGACGGGCTTATTACCGATGTCCCTGGAATTGCGCTTGGGATCTTGACAGCAGACTGTGTTCCTGTATTCTTCTGGGATTCTTCAAAGCAGGTGATTGGATTGGCGCATGCAGGATGGCGCGGTGCGGTGCATGGCATTGCGGCTAAAATGGTGTCCGCATTTCAGCAGAACTTTGGTTCGCAGGTTGAAAATATCCATGTTGGCCTCGGGCCATGCATCCGACAAAGTGCTTATGAAGTCGGCGCTGAATTTGAGTCGTTATTTCCGGGATTTTATCAGGCGGGTCCCAAGGAAGGTAAAGGCCATTTGGATTTAGCGGGTTTTGTGCGGAAAAGTTTGGTGAGTGCGGGCATTTTGACCCATCATATTGAAGATTGCGGTTTGTGTACTTTTAAAGAACAAGATCATTTTTATTCGTACCGTCGGGAGAATCAAACGACCGAACGGATGTTATCAGTGATTAGTTTGAGAACGGCCTAAAGGCCATTAGTTAAAGCGAGGAGAGAACGATGAGAGCGAATGAAGCCCGTAAGGGTACAGCGATTATGTATAACCATGAAATTTGCATTATTACCGAAGCGACCCATCGCACCCCGGGAAATTTGCGCGCGTTTATGCAGTTGACTATGAAGGGTCTCAAAAGCGGACGTGTTTTTCAAAACCGTTTTGCGCCGGATGAAGATGTTCAACGCGTCATTCTTGAACCTAAAAATTGTCAGTATCTTTACAAAGATGACGCAGGTTATCATTTTATGGAAATGGAAACCTATGATTCTTTCGCGCTTAGCCCCGAGTTGGTAGGAGACGGAAAAAACTATTTGAAAGAAAACATGGAGCTCCGTATTTATTTCGAAGGCGAGAAGGCGATTATGCCTGAACTTCCCAAGACGGTTGTTTTGAAGGTTGTCGAAGCTCCTCCTGGAATTCGCGGGGATTCCGTTTCCAATACGCTTAAAACGGTGGTTTGTGAAACCGGACTTAAGATCAATGTGCCGTTGTTTGTGGATGAGGGAACTCTTCTCAAAATCAACACCGATACGGGCGAGTATCTTGGCCGCGCTCAGGATAGCGACAAATAATTTCTCCGGTGGACTTGGGCTTTTTGAGGCGCTAATATAGGCTATGCAAATCGAAAAGCCCAAGTCGACTCTTCCTGTTCCGGTTCTTGTTTTAGGGCTGATTATCGCCATTTTCGTACTTTCATTGCCTTTTGTAGCCAAATCGGCAAAATCAAAGAATGTGACCCCTCAGCTTGATCAGACAAGCCCTGCTCAGTCTGATTCTGAAACTTCTCCAAAAAACGATTTACCCGCTCAGGAGTTTGAAAAAGCATTAGCTGAAAATCCCACGGAGCCACCTGCATTACCCGTGGACGATAAGCCCGCGCTTGCAGTTCCGATTGTGGCGTTATCTGAAAAGCCGGCGGAGCCTATTGCCGCAGATAAAACAGTTCCTTCTACTGCTGCTGCGAGTGTTAAACCGCAGGTTCCTGCCAAAGATCCCGTGGCTGTTTTGACTTCATTTTACGGAGATGTCAAAGTGATTGGACCCAACGGGTTGGAAAAGACCGAGAAAAATCGACGAATTTTAAAAGGGGAAACCATCGAAGTTGGTGCCACCGGTGAAGCCGTGCTTGAATTAGAAGAGCTTTACGTTTTACGTCTCAAATCGAGTAGTAAGTTGACTCAGCTTGAACCCAAGAGAGACGAAGCATTCTCCGGAAAAGAGCGCGTGACCTACCGCTTTAAATTGGATCAGGGCGCTTTGCTCGGGACAACTAAGTACCGTGGCGAAAAAGTTAATTTGTTGGATTTAATTGTGAAGGATAAAACTTACAACATTCAAGACTCAACTTTCCGTGTTCAGCTTGCCGATGCAGCTCCCTGGATCGGTGTTTTGCGCGGAAGTGTGAAGTCGGATGTTGAAAAGAACTCAACGCAGAAACCGCTTGTGATTCACGCGCTTGAAAAAGTTGATTTGACTGATAAGCCGGTGGCTGCGGAAGCTCCCTTAAAAGTTTCAGAAGCGGAGTGGGGGCTTTTGCGTGAAACTTATGAAATGAATATGAAGTCCGCGGCCGAAGAGGCGCTTCAGCTTGATTTGTCAAAGCGGGCAGGTAATTTTTTTGATTATGTTTTTGATCACGGAACTTTCTACACGGAAAATGTCGGGTATACCGTGCGTGATTTTTACGAAGATAAGGCTTCCGGAGAAGTTTATTTGGAGGCTGAATATGATGTGTTTCCGGCAAACTCTTTTGTGGGTCTCTATGTCTTAACGCGTGATTTGGATACGCGTAATTATTCAGGACTACGTTTTGATGTGCGCCGTAAACCGGATGAGGGTTATCCCGATAGGTTTTATCTTGAGATCAAATCCAAGGGGCAAATTATTCACCGTTTTGAAATTACCGACATTAAGCCTGAATGGCAGACGAGGCAAATTGATTTTTTTAATCCCATTTCTACACCTATTACCGAAGTGACGTTGGTATTTCTGAATGAAAGCATCGGGCAAACCAAAAAAGGTTTTATTCAGATGCGACATGTCGAGATGATCCCGCTCACAGGCGAACAGAAGGCTCAGCGGGAAGAGGCGGATAAAAATCCAACGCCGACCTCGGGACCGAAAATTTTACCGAACGCGCCCAAATCAGTTAAGCAGGCGATCGTAACTTTACCTGAATTGAAAAAAGCTAAAAAAATTGTCAAAGAAGTTGAGGGACAGCCTGTGCCATACCAAACGGATACTTCCAAAAAAATCGCGCAGGAAGTTCCTAAGGTCGTGTCTTTTGACGATCTCTCCCAGTAAAGTTTGATTCGCTAGAAAGTTTCGATTATTTATGAGTTCTTCCAGAAAAAAATCGCCCGCAGAGCCTGTTCAGCCCACGATTGAAAATCGTAAAGCCCGTTTTGAATACCATTTGCTTGAACGTTTTGAGGCCGGAGTGGTTTTGCTGGGCTCGGAAGTGAAAGCCATTCGTGAAGGGAAAATGACTTTGCAGGATAGTTATGTCCGGTTTTGGAAAGACGAAGTCTGGCTTTATAATTGCAATATTTCACCGTATTCGCGAAAACAAGGGCATGAAGTGATTGATCCGCTGCGGATTAGAAAGTTACTTCTGAATCAAAAAGAAATCAAAAAAACGAAAGAATGGACCGAGCGTAAAAAGGGAGCGTCGATAATTCCGGTGAAGGCTTATTTTAAGAAGGGAAAGCTCAAGATTGAAATAGCTTTCGCGGAAGGTAAGAAGCAATACGATAAGCGCGCGGCAATCAAAAAACGCATGC
>CAZSVD010000130.1:0-2729 GCA_964610145.1 uncultured bacterium
GCAAAGACTTGAAAGTTCATTCAAAAGAATCAAAAGCCATTCGGATGATGTTTGAGCTTATTGCTTCGGGAACAACATTGGCAAGAACTGCTGATTTATTACACGAAAAAGGCCATGTCACAAAATCGCGGGTTGTTAAAAGGCAACACGGCAAGGAAGTCAATATTGGCGGAAGAAAATTCAGGGACGATATTGTTTTTCGTATTATCCGCAACCCCTTCTACTTTGGAATGATGCGCCACAATGGAGAAATGGGTCGACATAAATATGAGCCGATCATTTCAAAAGCCCTCTATGAGAAAGCAAATAATTCCATGAGAAAGAAAACTCCCGGTGACTCAAAGAGGCTTAATATGAACGCAGACCGGCATGTTCACCTCTTGAAAGGCCTTTTGAAATGCAAGGACTGCGGATGCGCTATGACTCCCGTACCAAGTGGCAAAAAAGATAAGGATGGAAACCAATATCTTTACTATGTTTGCACGGAAGTTAATCACAACCGCGAGATCAAACATTGCTCCGTTCGGAGCCTACCTGCCCGAGATATTGAAGAAACCATCGCTTTTTATCTTCGGGACTTAGGAAAAAATCCTGCAATTATCCACAACATCATTCAAGCTTCCGAAAAGCACACGGGCTCACAGGTTAAAGAACTCAAAAAAGAGGACTCTAGACTTAATAAAGAAATTCAAGCCGCTACGGACGGAATTAAGAATTTAGCTGAATTAGCCAAAATCAGCCCGAAGGTTTCCGCTGAAATGAAAAACGATGTGGAAAAACTCGTATCAACGAGAGACAAGCTTCATCAAGAGCTAAACAAAATTAAAGTGGAGCTGACTATCCGAACATCCCAAGAGGTGGAATTTGACGCAATCCAAGAGAATTTGTTCCGCTTTACGAAGCTTATGGAAAAACTTCCAATGGAAGATAAAAAGGAGCTTATGTCGCTGATTATCCGCGAAATTAAAATTTCGCGTGTTAACCACGAAAAAGCGAAAGCGCCAACCGAAGTTGGCGCTTTCGACTGCAAGATACGAACTTCTTGGTATCGCGTTTTTGTTTACATCTACGCAATGCCTTCTCTTCCCGTCACTTACGACGAAGAAAAGAAAAAGTTCGTATTTCCTGCAAATTGGCTCCCCACTTCAGACGTTAAGCGCAACACGATTTGTTGCGAGTCCAACGTGAGACCCGCTTTGGACTCATATCCCAGACCTAAATACCAACAAAAATGGGTAAGATTGCTGGTTAAACTCAAACGTTGGCGTGGGCCGAGAGGAAAGAAAATGCTGAAAATCGGATAATACAGATGAAAAGCCGGATAGCAAAGAAAGGTTCAATTTGATCTGTCATTATTTGGTGTTCAATAGAAAATCAACGAGATTTTGGATTTCCTCTGCGGTATATTCTTGTTTTCCATATGTCACATATGAATTTAACTTTTCAACCCCAAGAACTTTAACATATTGAAACTCACAATGGGGGACACTATTCACAGAGACGACAATTTGTTTGGGAGAAATCTTTCTTTCCCCCCAATTATTAACTAGCCGCTTGATATATCCTGATTTAACGGCATCATTCAAAATCACGAAAAGCGCGAAACCAGCACGCTTGACTTGTTTAACTGGGGAAAACAACGCGTCGCTTGATATTGATTTATTGCTCCAATATTTTGTCTCAATAATGAATATGCCAGTAGGTCCCACTACAAGGTGATCTACTTGGATAGAAAATATTCGATCATTTTCGCCCCGATTATAAATTGGCCGATGAAAATCCATTCTTAGATCATTGATCACATGATACGTTTCCGGAAGTTTCTTTAGTTCATTTATGACATTCATTTCGCCTATTGCCCCATAAACAAGATATTTTTCCTTCTCGATCGAATTGTTAAGCTCATCCAGCCTGCGCAATTCAGTAGAAATATTATCTTTGGCCACTGTTTCAATATTATTTTCAGTATATTTTATTTCATTCTCCATACTTGCGATGCGCTTACCATAGCTATTTGTGACGCGGCGAAGAATTCTTTGCAGCTTACTCTTAAAACATTTAAGTTGCTGGCCCTGGTCCCATCTTTTTATCTTGTAATAGAAATATACAAAGAGATTATGTTTCTGACATGGGCGCACGAGCTCTATTTCAAGACAAGAAATTCTTTGATTCAGCTTTTCTGATTTACTCTTAATTGCCTCATCTCGCTCGAGCGTCAATCGGCTGACTTCGGCTATCATTCTTGGAATTTGAAGCTTAACTTGCTCGATGCTATCATTCACCTTTTTCTGGCGCTCAGCCGTATAATTTTTCCTAAACTGAATAATATCGTCTAAGGTATACATATCGGGGGCATCAATTTTCTCTAATAAATCTCTCAAAGCGCCAGATTGACCATGTATTTTTGCCGAATATGAATTTTTTTTATGGATATCGTTACTGTTCATAATTTATTCCACAAGCAAATCTTAAGGGACACATGCCTTCTAAACAAAAATACCTCGCCCAGAGATGTCTGGGCGAGGTATTAACAGGTGAATTAATTGTTAACATTAACATCTAACTGGTTTTTTGTTCTGACTAAATTCATGTCAAAAAAAACATGTGTCGGCGTTGGTTCATTAAACCCAATATATTTAGTCTGAACCTGTTGACCCGGAATAACCGGGCTTGCAACAATCGTTACAGAAATGGTATCCAAGCCCGAATCAAGGCGCGGAATATCAACC
>CAZSVD010000131.1:0-4008 GCA_964610145.1 uncultured bacterium
CTTTCGTTAATGTTATAGGGCGGGTTTAGCAAGCCAGGAGAAAGGCTGAACTTGAATCGACTGAATCGCCTCCATGAGGCTCTCCGATTTTCGTAAATATTTTTCCGCGGTCTTGCAAATTTTCTCCTGCGCCTGAACCGCCAGCGAAGATAAGTTTTGCAATTTGTCCAAACGCCATGTTTCCACCAAAAACAGTAACAATTCCGCGTAATCGCGAGTGGTATAAATGCCGAGTTTTTGCGCGACAATCGAATAATCTCCGAAAATATCGCGGCCCGAGCCGTCATCCATTAATCGTGCCGGCATCACAATTTTTGAAAGCAGCATTTCTGCCATAGCGAGCATCGCTCCGTTCGGATCACATTGCAAACAAACCTTAAAAAGGTTTTGCTACGCTTGTTCGTGACGAGCTTCATCCCCCGCGATCAAAGCGCAAATTTTTCCCAATCTTTTATCGCCCCACTTATGCGCAAGCAAGCCCATATTGCGATGCGAAACACGCGTCGCTCTTTCCTGAAACGAAGCGTAAACAATCGATTTATATACGTGATTTCCGGAACCGAGATTAAATCCATTTCGGATCAAATTATGAATTGTGATTTCAATCGATTTCATATCCACGCGGCCTGTTAAAAAAAGATAGCGGTTTAAAATATCGCCGTGACGGTTTTCCTCTGCCGACCAGGCGCGCGTCCATTTCGCCCAAGGAGTTGTATCCGTTCCGCTTTCATCACGAAATTCCATGTGCCGATTGAGCCAGGTTTGATAAGACGGCAAAGCTTCTTCGGTAATCATATTTCCCACAAGACACGCTATGGCGTCATCGGGAACATGAGCGGCTTCTTTTTGGAATTGGCTGACTTCGTCTTTCCAGTTTTTACTTGCGAAATCGGGTAAAAGCTCCGTTGGCTGCCAGGTTTCAGAGGCCGGCTTTAAAAGCGGCAGCTGAGCTTCCGTGGCTTTTTGGAGCTCCGCAATGATCTCGGGATTGACTGAATTGCCTGTAAACATAAGGCGGGATTATACTCGGGATAAGGCTTATGGGACAAGGAACATTAAGGAGTCTAGGCAGACTCGGAAAGCGAGTCCGCGAACGCGGCTTTAATGTCCCGTACTACCCGCTCAACGCTCAGAGGTTTGACATACATCGCCACCTGCCGCCCTCGCACCATGGGTGACTCTTTAATCCCTTCCAATTTCCCGGTAAGAAAAACAACCGGGGTTTGGGGGGCACTCGCAAGTTTCATCACACGGTCATAAACGTCAGGACCGGAATCAGGGCCAAAAAAAATATCGAGAAAAATGAGTTCGGGATTTGACTGAAAAAAAAGGGTTTGGAATTCTTCGGCATTCGACGCGGTAATAACTTCAAAACCATAGTGCTTAAACAAAGCAGAAAAACTGCTCAACACCTCCGCGTCATCATCACCGATTAACAATTTTCTGATCATATAAATCTTAATTCACTCCTTTTATCAATTGCGCAGGGACATCCCTTCCCGCGTTAACCTAAACATGCCAGCAATTGATAAAAATGACAACAATCAGAAACAAGCAAGAATCTTCTTTTTGATTTTTAATAAGTATATGAACCTCAATTGCCGGTTAGGCTATTAGCTCCAGGGCCGCATGGCCCCGCGAACTATTTCGGCGCTCACACAGTCCTCGTCGCTTTGCTCCTGCGGAACTCGCGGCGAAATAGCTCGCTGAAAAAAAATCGCCGCTCTATTTTTACGGGCGTCGCGATGAAGCTCTACTTTAGGCTGAAATTTGGAAAGTTCGGGGAAGAATCGAAAGCGCGTTTAAAATGGTATCGAGTAAAGTCCAACCTTTCTGAGAGTCAAAGCTCATATGCTGCGCGAACTCAGGCACACTTTGAGCAAGCGTCTGCGCGTTAATCATATCTGCCGTAGAAAAATAACGGATCAACCTGGGAACAACCGGCATCACCGCATACCCTAACCAATTTTGAGTCTGTACTGTCCGCAGACGCTGGTCTGCCTTCAAGGTTTGAATAAAAAACTGCGGTGCAAAGAAAACTCCGGACACGCCGCGCCATTCCTTGCTTTCAATCATGTGTTTTAAGCGAATCAAATTTTCAGCATTTTGCTCAAGCAAATGAATATTATTTCCAACAACTCCGAGTGCCCGTTCAAAATCAACCTTGATTTCTTCCGAAGGGAAAACAATCGTAAGATTAAGCCCATTGGGATGATTTTCAAATGCCTCGCGCAAACCTTTTACCAAACTTAGCAATTCATCATGCATATCCGCCGAATAGAAAATAACCGGAGAAGCTTTTGCGACAAGACCTTCGTGAACAGCTTGATTCAACGCAAGCATTTCGCTTCGTACAATCTCACGAGCTTTCTCTTGATTGATTCGAGCTAATCTTCCGGCTATATCCCGGGAATCCTGCGCCATTTGCGCGACCAAAAGCGCTCTTTCATTCGTCCGCAAAACCTGACCCCAATTATGCTTTTGGCCCAACCAAAGTTTGAATCTTAAATCATCGGGCTGTCCTTGGCTTAATCCTAGAACCGACATCAAAAAGTTTACATCGTCATCTCGTTTTGATTGATCGAGGTTTTCTGACACCATCGATTTGCGTATTTCGGAACGCCGCGACGCCCATTGATCTAAATTCACGCCTGCCGAGGCCATGTCTTTCAGAACCCGCAATGCCGGCTCGGTGCCTTCCGTGCTTTGCTGCAACCTATCAACCAAGTCCTTATAAGGTAAAACTTTCCAACCGCTCACTTCCTCCCCATGAACCTCAGCATGCTTTTCATACTCATTCATTTTGTCGGTGGAAATCTTTTTAAGATAAAAATACAAAAGAATATTGTCTGTTCCACCATGCGGCAAAGGCTGGTTTTCATTACGCCAAAAAGGTTTACCGATTTGTGGGTTTTCAATCGGAATTAAATCTTGGACCGTTGCTTGAATTCCGGTTTCTTCAAATAATTCACCCAAAGCGGCATCAATCGGATTCACGCCAATATCAACATGCCCCGCAGCGGAAACATCATCTGTAAGAACCTTACTGCTTTGGTCGCCTGTGTTTCTTTGTTGAATTAATATTCGGCCCGATTCATCCATCACAACCACCACCGCGCCGCGATAAAAAACAGGATGCTGATATTTATAAGAGTAAGAAACAACCCGTCCGGTGGGCAACCCTGTATCCCGACCGACTTCCTCGTAAAAACCTTCCCACCGGCCATGAGGCAGACGCAACATCTTTCGACGCCCCACCTCGCTGACATCTTTTAATATCATTCGTTTAAATTTTGCGATTATCTCCGCGCCACTTTGTCTTTTTTCGGGAGAACGTCTTTGATTCAAACGGTTCATCTCATCCAAAATTAAACGATAATCCGGCACCAAACCAAAAATATCTTTCTCCAAACCATGTAAATCAAAAACCAAAACATAAGGGTTTTTATTCAAAACCTTAGCCAATCTTTTCAATCGCTGGTTTTGCTGAGTAAATTCAAACCAACGGTATGACCTTGATTTAGGCTGAATCAAAATCCAATCCGGCAATATTTCTCCGATCTTCGATTGAGTTCTTCCGCGCAGTTTTGCAAAAGCACGATCCAGCGGTGAAATCACCCATTTGAACCATGCCAGAAGATTCCACATTTGAGCTCTTACCCGCTCATTAAAATTCCTCCGCCAAAGCCGTAAAAATGTTTCAAAACTGGTGGAGTGCAAAATAACACGGCTCGGATTTTTAGGGTTTTCTTCAATGGGTCTTTTGTTCTTTCCTTCCTCTGTTTGGAAGTAAGAATCCAGCCATTGCATAAACTCAACTCCCCCCACGGTCTGGCTCAGAAGAAATTGGCGGCGAGTTTTATCAAACAAAACAGGAATAAGTTTGAGCGGACTTCCAAGCAGGTCCGTATCGGAATAAATTTTTGCGAACCGCGGAAAGTGACGTATCGCCCACTTTGCCTCGGCCAAAGTACGAACTTTGACAATCTGATAATCATCGCTGTAGAG
>CAZSVD010000132.1:0-2849 GCA_964610145.1 uncultured bacterium
TGACGCCGCAGGGACCGAAAATTATTCTTCCGAAGCTGGGTTATAGCGATGCTCTTCGGGTGAGCTCGCTCGAAGCAGCGAAAACATATTTTGAGGCGGCAGGTATTGAAGTTGAACAAAGTGATGTGATTTTTGAAGGGGGAAATATTCTTTCGAATGGTGAAGTTATTTTTGTCGGGGCGAATATGCTCGAACAAAACCAAAGAGTGAATCGTTGGAGTGAAGCGGAGACGAAGAAGCATGTTGCCCGGCTTTTTGGCGGTAAATTGCCAATTTATACTGTGCCCGATCCTTTTAATTATCACCTAGATATTTTTATGACACTGTTGCCGGGGAATAAAGTGGTTCTCGGTGATCCGGCCATGGGATTGACGCAGCTTCAGTCCGATCCTGATCAAAAAGCGGTTGCGCGTCTTTACGATCGTTATCAGGATGATTTAGATACGCAAGCGAAAGTAAGCCCCGTAATCACCCGTACTTTGACCGACAAATATCAGCCTCGAGTTGAAGCGCTTGCCGCTGAATTAAAACGCAGAGGTTTTCAAGTTTTTAGAGTTCCGCTTGTGCTTGGGCGAGAAGGTGGCAACCAAATGCAAAGTGCGTATCCGATTGTTTCATACAATAATTTATTGATCGAAAACGACCGCGTTCTTATGCCCGCTTATGAGGTCGCGATAGATGCTCTCGCAAAGGATGCTTTTGAAAAGCATGGATATAAAGTTGAATTTCTTGACGGAGCGGTGCGAGCCATGATGGAGGTGGGCTCTGCCCGTTGCCTTTTTCAAAAAATCTTTTTGGGTTCTATTGGTGACGATATGCTACGCCGGTTTGAGTCAGCATCTGGAGCGGAAGCTGTGGATGCTGTAAGCGCACCGGTTCTTCGCTCTGAAACACGCACAGCGTTGCCTTTGGATACGATTAAGTTTTTGCTGAAACAAAAATATGGATTTGGAAAAATTAAAGGAATGTATGCGCTTAATGGAGGATTAATTTCGTTAATGGTCCAAGGCGCGCCTGTTTTGGTGGAGATGAAAGAGCGACGTATTGTTTTTAGAAAAATACCTGCCAGTCGCATGCGTGCTGAATATATGACAGCATGGATGCGGCATCTTAAAAGCAAATCCTTGCCCGTGCCAGAGCTTTATCCGCTTAAAGAGAGCGCCGGTGCTGCACATTTTTTTGAGTTTGATGGCAGCCATTTTTCTGCCGAGGAATTTCTTGATCAGGGATTGCCTGTCAGCCGGGAGAATTCTGGGATTTCGCATTATCGAGGTTTAGGAGGATTTGCTGCACAGATTCATAATGCCGCAGAAGATTTTGCGCCTGAGCGTGTTTTCTCCTGGAAAGAAAGAAGCGAAATCGCAAAGGCATTTGATATAGAGCAATTTGGCAGGCTTCGGAGCAGGCTGGCGGCATATCTTCCAGCATCGTTAAACGAAGCAGAACAATATTATCTATCCGATTATAAACGCATATCCGGGCTTTTCGAAGATCAGCTAACTCATTTCCGTCTCGTCTACTCGCCCGGCTTACTGGCGGCCTTACCACCGGCTTCGCGCAGCCATATCCATAATGATTTGCATTTTGGCAATCTTCGCTTTGACGGAGATATTCCGTCAGCGGTATACGATTTTGAATTCTCGCAGTCGGATTACCGTTTTGTTGAATTCAACAATATGCTGCTTGCCGAAGCGAGTTTGCACGATGCGATTGATTTTAATTTGAGCCATGCAGTTGCGACTTTGAGCGGCTACCAGGAAATGGTATCCATACGGATGTCACACGAAGAAATTATCGCGATGTGGGAAGTTTTTAGGCTTCGGCTGATGGAAAATATTTACGGAGCTTTATTTAGAGATTGGATCCGGAATGCTATTCAGAATCCGCAATACTTGCCCCGCCTTATTTATTATGTTGATCTGCTAGAAAACTTTGCGGCAACGTCCGAGCATAATTTGTCCATCGTATCAGATTTAAAGACTATGCCGCGATCAGAGGCCAGGATTGAACTTGCGGCTAAAGGTGACGGCAAGAGAGAGTTAGAAATTATTTCGCTTGTCCCAGGCGTTGGGAGCGATGATGAAAATTTACCCAGAATTATTATACTGGCCGAAAAGAAAATGTCGCTTGGCGGACCATGGACCTATGTGGTGTTATTTCGTTCGGATTTGGGCGAAATAAGTCCGGTTTATGACGTGTATGCTGTTGAAAATTCTCAAATTAGTCCCGAAGAAGTAATTCATAAACCGGGACTGGCCATGCAGCACCCGCAGGGGTATATCCGGCTTCAAATATCAAAAGAAACCGGCTTGCCTGAAACCTATTCCATGAATGAATTAAAACAGAAACTGACCTGGCTACTTCCTTCGCTCGATTCTTGGCTAGCCATGCGTTATGATCCCGATGGAAGATATATTTCCCCTGATTCTGTAGCTATGAAAATATTGAAGTCTCAGCTTCAAGCCTTGGCGAAAAGAAAAAATCCCGAGCAGCGCGTTAATTTATTTCGATTGAAAACAGCTTTGAAGACAGTTCTTTTTGAAATCAATCAAAAAATAAAATCCAGAAAAATCGACCCCGGTGTCTTTTTGCGTACGCTAAAGGCAGATGCGGCGAAAAAAAGCATTGCGCAAAAGAAAAAAATACGTGTGGGAGTTTTACCGATCACGGCAAATCCAATTGTTTGGAGTCATGTGCTGCTCGGCCTGAATGCTCTCAAGCTGGATTTGGACACTGTTGTGATTGTCCCGCAGGGTGATGTTACGCATAAGGCTGTCCTGCCTAAAGATGATGTTGAGAAAGAAAAACGCCACAGCCTCGTCAAGCAGGTTGTTGGCGATTTTTATCCT
>CAZSVD010000133.1:0-2623 GCA_964610145.1 uncultured bacterium
GCAATTGTTGACGGATAGTTTGCGCTATTGGATTCAGGATATGCACATTGACGGCTTCCGTTTTGATTTGGCATCCACGCTTGCCCGCGAGTTTTTCGCTGTGGATAAGCTTGGAAGTTTTTTTGATGTGATTCATCAGGACCCCGTGATTAATCAAGTGAAGTTGATCGCGGAGCCCTGGGATTTGGGCGAAGGCGGTTATCAGGTCGGTAATTTTCCTGTAGGTTGGGCGGAATGGAACGGAAAATACCGCGATTGCGTGCGCAGTTTTTGGAAAGGCGATGGCGGAAAAGTTTCCGAGTTCGCGACGCGTCTTTGCGGGTCAAGTGATCTTTATGAATCCAGCGGCCGCAGACCGCATGCGAGTGTTAATTTTATTACAAGTCACGATGGTTTCACCATGCAGGACATGGTGACTTACAGTCAAAAGCACAATGAAGCCAATCTCGAAGATAATCGCGACGGCACCGATGATAATTTGAGTTGGAATTGCGGACACGAAGGTCCCACCGAAGAACTGTCGATTGTAAAATTAAGAGAGCAGCAAAAGCGCAATTTGATCGCGACGCTGTTTTTGTCGCAAGGCGTGCCGATGATTTTGGGCGGCGATGAGTTGTCCCATAGTCAAATGGGCAACAACAACGCTTATTGCCAAGATAATGAGCTCAGTTGGCTGCACTGGAATTTCAACGAAAATCAAATCGCTTATTTGGAGTTTGTGAAGAAGCTGATCCGTTTCCGGAAGTCTCAGCCCGTGCTGATGCGCAGAAATTTTTTTGAAGGCCGTGAAATTCGCGGCGCCGGCGTCAGAGATATTGTTTGGCTTGATTCCACCGGCAAAGAGATGAGTGACGCGGAGTGGAATAATCCGCATGTGCGCAGTATTGGTATGTTGCTTTCGGGGAAAGCGATTGATGAGCTGAATGAACGAGGAGAACGCATCGAAGGTGATACTTTACTTTTGATGATGAATGCGTATCATGACCGCGTTTCCTTTTTGCTGCCAAAGACAAATGTTTCGCAGGCATGGGAAATGGTTTTTGATACGGCGGACGGAAGACTTTCGGGATGGAAAATGCGCGGTGAAGAAACGTATGTGCTGGAAGGCCGCTCGCTCGCGGTCATGAAGCTGGCTTGATTCAGAAATGAAATTATATTTGTTCTAAATTGAAAGGAATCACGTATGTCATTTTTAAGTAAAGAAGTTATCGCTTACTTTTCAATGGAAATTGCTTTGCAGTCGGATATGCCGAGCTATAGCGGTGGTTTGGGTGTCTTGGCGGGAGATACAGTGCGTACCGCGGCGGATCTTGAAATTCCGATGGTGGCGGTGACTTTGCTGCACCGCAAAGGATATTTCAATCAAAAGCTTAATCCTGACGGAACGCAAATTGAATCTCCGGCCGAATGGCGCATTGAAGATTTTCTCCAGGAATTACGTTCACGCGTTGCGGTGAATATTGAGGGACGCACGGTTTATATCCGTCTTTGGCGTTATCTTGTAAAAGGAGTTACGGGTTTTACAGTTCCGGTTTATTTTCTAGATACCGATCTTCCTGAAAACTCGGAATGGGATCGAACCCTGACCCATTTTCTTTACGGAAAAGATCCGCGTTATCGTTTGGCGCAGGAAATTATTTTGGGCGTGGGCGGTGTGCGCATGCTGCGTGTGAAACGTCACAATAATATTCGCCGCTTTCATATGAACGAAGGCCACGCAAGTTTGTTGACCTGGGAGCTTATGCAGGAAAGTTTGGGCGCGGATCAGGGCGGCACACTGAGCGAGCAGGATTTACACGCCATTCGAGAAAAATGTATTTTTACGACGCATACGCCGGTAGCCGCGGGGCATGATCAGTTTCCGATGTCGCTTGTCGCGCAGGTTCTCGGAGATCAGGCCGTTCGTGCGATTAGCTCGGTGGTTAAAAGTTCGGACGTCTTAAATATGACGCATTTGGGAATGAATCTCAGCCATTTTATTAACGCGGTTGCGCGTAAGCATGGCGAAATTTCACGCAAAATGTTTCCGAATCACAAAATTGATTACATCACAAACGGCGTGCATGCCGCGAGCTGGACCGCGCCTTCATTTCAGGCTTTGTATGATCGCTATCTTCCCGAATGGAAAAAAGATAATTTGCTTTTCCGCGAAGTCCAAAAGATTCCGACCCAGGAAATTTGGGACGCGCATCAGGCCGCAAAACGAGATTTGCTCGCGTTTGTCAAAAAAGAATCGGGTGTGGATATGAGCCCCGATGTTTTTACACTGGGTTTTGCGCGCCGTTCGGTTGCTTATAAACGCGCGGATTTATTTTTTGAAGATGTGGAACGTTTGAAGCGCATTATCGGAAAGCACACCGTTCAGATTATTTTTGCCGGAAAAGCGCATCCGCAGGATACGGCCGGTAAAGAATTGATCAAGAACATTCATCGCGCGCGCGCGGCTTTAGCCCCGCAGGTTCAGGTCGTTTATCTTGAAGACTACGATATGAATATCGGAAAACTGATGACTTCCGGCGTGGATATTTGGCTGAATAACCCCGAGCGTCCGCTTGAAGCTTCCGGTACCAGCGGGATGAAATCTGCGTTGAACGGAGTTCCGTCGCTTTCTGTTTTAGACGGA
>CAZSVD010000134.1:0-4495 GCA_964610145.1 uncultured bacterium
ACGTCACTATGTCTGGAATGAAGAAAAGCAATGGAAACCGCTATGGGATGATATAGCTGCCAAAGCGAATGAACGCATTCAAGAACGCGCCCAAATGTTTCCTCATTTCATGGGAGCCATAATTTACGAAGGCGAAGGCGGAGCATATACAACTAAAAAAGTTCAGGTCTGCAATGTAATCGATGGTCAACAACGCCTGACAACACTACAAATATTTTTTGCTGCCATCAGAGATGTAGCCAGAAGCAAAGGCTTTGAAGATATTGCAGAAGACACGAGGCAATATTTATTTAATCCAAATGAAAAATTGATGACAGAGCCGGAAATTGAAATTTACAAAGTATGGCCTACGAGATTCGATAGAGATGTTTTCAAGGATATAATTTCTGCCAATTCGCTAAATGAGATTACAAATAAATACAAAGAACATTTTCCCGTAGGAAAACAGAGGCTTAGAAAAGACAAAACAAGAGACATTCCCTTGCTTTTAAGAGCATATATGTTCTTTCGTGAGCAGGTATTCCCGGATTACTCGCAAGGATATCGCGGTGTGAAAACCGGTGTGTCAGCGGTGTGAAAATCGGTGTGAAAATAACACATGGGGTAAAAAGCAGGGTAATTCGCTCGCAGCAAAAAATCGAATGACAAGCGGCCAAAAATCAGTGTAGGATAAACAGATAAAATTAAACCTTCTTTAGTGGAAATACTGTACTATTTTTCTATGAGGATGGAGGTATAAGGAGATGGGAATTTTGAAACGAGCAATCAATAACTTTTTATACTTTTTGACGGCATTCAGCGGGGATGGTTTCAAGCCGAGATATCCGCACGGATTCAAATACGATATTGAAAGCGGGCCTCAACGTGACTTAAAAGCCTTCCATTCTGATATCTCCAAGGCCATGCGTTATGAACGAAGAACCCAAGAACATCTCTATAAAAAAGCAGGATAATTCACTCGAAGTCGGGGATGATGTTGACTCGCGTGACGGACAAGGGTTTTTGTTCGGCATGCAATATAGCGGCCCACTGCCGCATGAAGCGGCGTTTGAAAGATATGAAAGAACGTTGCCGGGAGCAGCCGACCGCATTCTTACCTATACAGAAAAAGAGCAAAACTTTCGTCACCAAGCGACGCATAAAGAATTGAAATTTGCTTTTATATCTGAAACGATTGGGCAGATTTTGGCATTTGTGTCTATGTCGTTTCTTATATTTGGGGCGATCTTTATGGCTACTCACGGACATGATCTTGTCGCCGGCGCTTTCGTAGGGACCGCAGTCGTGGGTGTGATTGGAAAATTTATTGATGGGCGCAAGAGTAACAAAGACTAGCCCCCATTTAAAAACCGCCCCGTTCCGACCGGGAAAGCCCAATCCAAAAAACGGGGCGGCTTGGTGTTAACGGCCGATCGACTCACGGGATAGAATCGGTGTGCCATCATGTTATCAGGATTGCAATCTATCCGCGAATCGCCTTTAATAAAAATCGCGGTTGATGCTGTCAACTCTTGAACCCGATGCACCTGGCATTGAGAAAGGAGGTGATATGCATGTCAACAAAACATCGCAGTGCCAAATCAGGACGTTATGTGACGGAAAAGTATGCGGACGACCACCCGGATACGACAGTCAAGGAAACGGACCCCCCAAAGCCGAAAGGTAACGGAAACGGCAAAAACGGTAAGGGAAAAAAGGTAAGTAGGGTGCAACCTACTCACCGCCCATTTAATGACGGCATCAATCGCCACTTTATAGGATGAACGATTAGTTTTTAGTTAACGGCTCCCGCACGGGGGCCGTTTTGTTTTTTCATGATGATTCACCGAATCTAAGAACCGCACAGACATTTGTCCGCACTCTTATCCTACACCAATAGAATCTGTCGTCAAGAAAAATATTCGTCTATACCGAATTTTTATCTTGACTATATTTTCGTTTTGGGCGAATATAATTTTATAAGATCAAATCTTAACCAACGAGGACAAAATGAAAAACAAAGTAAATGCAGCCGCAGCCGTCACGGCGTTAGGCGTAGAAGTTCTTCATAAACAACTTACCAATACCAAAGCGGCGGACGGGATCGCGCACGTGTTGGGACAATCATTTTTTCAGGACGCGGATGCGGAAATGGTGAAGGCCGCTCGCAATGTCGTACTCGCGATTGTGCGGGGCGATATCCCCAATGTGAAAATCACTTATTAGGGGGGGCGGCCATGGAAAAAGAAATTTATTACGATGCGTATTGTTGGAGCAGACTTGTAGCGGAGCAGGAAAAAAGCTTTGCCTTGGCTTTGGAGTGCGCGGAATCACGTTTGGAGCAACTCTGCTGCGACGGTGATTTGGAATTCGGCGAATTCGAAATTGATATTTACGAATATGACGAGGATTTAGTCCGAACAGGTAACAAAATGCAGGTCACCATTGTCATTGAGGACCAGCCGACCGATTTTGAAGAACACTCGATTTATAACGCTCATGATTTGGGGGTGCGCTGTGGAAAACGTTTTTAATCTCCCCGACCGTACGACCATCAAACGATGCAATGAATTGTAAAAAATGGCGGGCCGTTTTAGCGATTTAGCGAATGACCTCCTTAAAATCGGGCATGTGCGTTTAGCGCAGCTCGCAATCTCTGCCCAGAATGATCTTTTGGATGAGTCCGGATATCTCTGGCACACAAACGCACACAGGGGGGCAAAATGATTTATCGCCGCAAAAGTTTTTTTGAGTATCTGCGTGAAGCTTCAATCGGTGAATGGATTGCGGGGGCTCTCGTGGCCTTCGGTCCATTCATCATGATTTGGCTGTTTTTCCTGCTCACGGGCAAACCGGTGCAGTTTTAGAGGGGGCAGTAAAGAGGGTGTGACTTTAACCGATAACCAACGAGGATGAAATGACAAAACTCAAAGCAGTAGACCCGAAGGCCGCCGAACCTTCAAAACCAAAAATTTTAATTTACGGCAAACCCGGCGCGGGGAAAACATGGACAAGTCTGGACTTCCCGTCTGTCTATTATATTGACACGGAAGGCGGTGCCGATCTCGAACATTACACCGATAAACTCAAAGCATCGGGCGGGGTGTATTTTGGTCCTGCGCAAGGCAGCTTGGATTTTAGCGCGGTGATTGATCAGATTGAAGCGTTAGCAACAGAAAAACATAATTTCAAAACCGTGGTGATTGATAGCATTACAAAGCTGTTTAATCTTGAAATTGCTAATGAAGCCGAGCGGCTGGGAGATAAAAACGGTTTTGGCGCAGACAAAAAACCGGCCATCGCCAATATGCGGCGGCTGATCAATTGGCTCTCGCGCCTTGATATGAACGTCATCCTGATTGCGCATGAAAAATCGGAATGGGGACTGGATAAGAACGGCCAACGCAGCGAAATTGGCACCACGTTTGATTGCTGGGATAAGCTGGAATATGAACTCCATTTATGTCTCAATATCGTCAAACTTGGGTCTGAAAGAAAAGCCAAAGTGCGCAAATCGCGGCTTACAGGTTTCCCGGATGCGGATTTATTCAAATGGACCTATGACGAATTCGCCAATCGGTACGGTCGAGAAGTTATTGAACAACAATCAAAACCCATCATGCTTATTACCGATGTTCAAATGAGCGAGATTGAGCGCCTCTTGAAGGTCGCAAAGCTTCCTGACGGGCAGGTGGAGAAATGGTTCAAAGCCGCCGCCGTGTCTGAATGGAGAGAGATGGATTCGGAAAAGGCTCAAAAAATCATCAATTACATCAAACAGACATTCAATGAAGGAGAATAACATGAAATTTACACCAAAAACAGAAAAAGAAATCCTAGAGGATAATCTTTGGCCCGTAGGAATATATAATTTCGAGGTGCTTTCCGCAGAGGATAAAACCAGCAAAAGCGGAAATGAGATGATTGAGCTTAGTTTGCGGCTTTTCTGGGACGAGCGCACGCGCCTTGTGACGGATTATCTACTGGAAAGTATCGCATACAAGCTGCGTCACGCGGCGGTGGCGTGCGGCCTTGAATCTGAATATGAGAATGGGAATCTCTCTGCGATTGATTTTGTCGGGCGCACCGGGAATCTCAAACTGCGCGTTGAAAAAGACAAGAATGGTCTCTATGCCGATAAAAACGCGGTGCAGGATTATATTGCCTCTGAAATTTCTCACACTGCGGATATGTTTGAAGGAAAAGCAAAATCAAGCCCATCGCGCGTTTCTGCGGCGGATGCGTTTATTGACGATTCAATCCCATTCTAACAACAGAATTCGCGGCCCGCATGTCCTTGTTGGTGGCCGCGAACGACCGGGGGAACCCTCCCCATCTTCCCCCCAGAAGAAACTCCCCCGGTCACATTTTTTATATCAGGAGCCAATCATGAACACAGAACTCACAAAATTTTTAGATGCTCGTGGTGTGGACTACACCATAGAAAACGACCGAGTTGTGGTGGATGATGACCTTTTTTTGGGCGACATCACCTCAATTCCAGAAGGTTTCAATC
>CAZSVD010000135.1:0-2865 GCA_964610145.1 uncultured bacterium
AAAAAGACCGACGCGACAGCACTTAAAGCGCTTTTGCTGGAAAAGAAAAAATCCGGGAACGAGCAAGAGAAGCTAGACGCTCAGACGTTGTTGTGGATCAATAAAGAGGGTTCTGATAGCCAGGGGCAAATTAATCGTGACGTTATTTCTGAGTATTTTGCATCCTTATACTTGCGTGTTGTATCGGACGATCAGCGCCAGGAAGCATACCAGGGATTGCAGTTGGCTGCGACGATGATGGATGAGCTTTATATGAAAAAAATGTCAAGCTATCGTGCGATCGTCGACAGTCATGATAGTCCAATTTTAAAATATCAGGAGTTGATGCCGCAGTTTGAAGCCTTGATGGCACAAGGGAAGTTTGCGGAAGCTTATGATACGGTTTCACAGATTTTTGGTAAGCAGGGAGCCTATTTTGGGCAAATTGATATGTCTGGATGGCTGTTTGCCTTCTTTCGAGCAGTAAGACAAGGTGATAAGAAGCTTGCTGAAAAAATAATTTCACAAAAACTTGAGGAAAATAATACGCCTGAAGTACGTCGTCGCGGTGAACAAGTGATATCAGAGTCAGAGGCTGAAGAGTTACGTTCAATTATTAATGCCGCGGATCCTCTCAAGGCTCTTGCTGAATATATGCATGTTTGGGTCGAATCGGCTTATGGATATATCGGTGGTTTTTCTGATCTTGCGGATTTGACAGGCGACCGTGCTGATAAGTTTTTCGAAGAGATGCAGCAAAAAATTGAGAAATTGGATATTGCAACTTTTAATCGAGAAGCTATGCGTAAGTTTGCTTTGAATGCGGCAAGGCTGCCAAAGGCGCAGACTTTAGAGCTTATGGAGTCTTTGTATGAAAAACTTGCTGATCAAAATAGTAGCTTGGTTTTAACGCATGAAGAAAATGTTGTAAACGATGAAGTATATTCGCTTTTGAGCGAAGCAGACAAGACGCGGCTTGATCTTGTGCTGCAGACCGGGGGTGATAATGTTTTGCTTAAAGTTTTAGGTGCTGAGGTGAGCGGAGAATATGGTGAGGATATGCAGAGAACATTGCTTGTTACCCTTGACAGCCCGGTAACGATTGCGGGACAAGAGTGGGCGATTCTGAAAATCAAAGGCGGAAAGATTAACCCAGAAGGTGAAATTTTAGATTTTCTTGAAAAGGCGAAGAATCTGCAGTCGGATCATATTTTTGAAATGAGGGATGGTAAGCCGACAGCATTTCAGAAAACTTGGGGCGCTCCGCTCGGAGGAATGTTCCTCGATGATGCGAAAATCGAATATGAGCAGTCTGTGGAAATGTGGAATGACGAGAGCTTGCATCAAAATAATATAGGGGTGAATCCATTTGTGGGATATGGAAAATATCCGACCCGTGTGTTTAAACCCAAAGATGGAAGCCCGGAGAAAGAACTTGGGTACACAATTGCGCTTTTGCCCGCGCCGCGCAAGAATGAAAAGAAGGATGCTCGTTTTGTCGATCAGGTTGCTCCAATGGTAGTGCAATGGTATCGAATTTCAGAGGCTTTAAAAAATGCAACTGATGCCAAAGAAAAACAGAAGCTAGAGCTAAGAATTGCCGGAATGAAGCGCCAATTACTCAGTCTTTTTGAACAGTATGGTCATTTAGCGCGTGCGGTGAGTGAGAATTATTATCATGGTTTTCTGCATTCAGGTAATATTGATTTGCAGGCAAATGGCTTTTTGAAGCTACAGGATAATGACGGTGTTATTAAGTATAACGGAAATATGAATCGAGACGACGTGTTGGGTTATCGTTTGCGTGATTTTTCCGAGTTTATGACAGGGGTGGGTGAATTTGAAGAGATACATATATTTGACTATATGGAAAGACACACGCGTCCGGATGGTGTTCCTGTTGGGTTGTATGGAGCATATGGAGGAAATCAAACGGCAATCGTCGAGTTTCTGAGAGATCAGGGTGTAAGCTTCAAAGAAGCTGCCGCTCGTGGTTATTTCCAAAATAAAGTTGGCGACTCACGTATAAACGAGTTGCTTGGATTTGGGGAAAAGGTTTCTGCAACTGTTCTTCGCAAGGCCTTTGGAGAAATGAATGGAAATGGTGTTGATGCAAATGATCCGCTGGTATCCTTGATTAAGGAAGAGTTCGAAGCGACTGAGATTGCGACCGAAAACGACAAAGGGCTTGCTTCTGCTGAGGCCCGCTCGGAAGTAAGGACACAAGATTCAGTGATGAAAGCATTGGAAGATAGAATCTTGGCGCAAGCTCAAACGGAAGACGGCAAGGCGATCTTGCGTGATCTTTTGGCCAGGGTTCGCTTCGCGACACCAGCTGAAGTAGACGAGTACTTCCAGAATAACGCTTTGGGATTATATGCTGATAAAGAGGCTCCTCACGCAATCGCGGGACATATCATCCTGAATCCTGATAAATTTGTTGGATTGACCGACCGTCACGCTTATAAAGTGATGATTGAGCGTATGGCAATTGCGATTACAAGCCACGAAGCTTTGCACGTGGGCCAAGAAGGTAGGTCGGCTGAGCAGCTTATTGCGGTAGACGCAAATCTTGTGCCTTATAAAGAGTTCTATGGTAACGAAGCTGGCCGAAATGTGTTGGCTGAAATTCAGGCTTATAATGAGACGATAAAGGCGATGGAGGCTTCACTTTATAAAGCTGACTTTAAAAATGAGATCGAGTTGATGCAATACTATCTGGAAGCATTGAAAGATGCGACGATCAGCAAAGAATTGCGACAAAGCTATGAGAACATTTTAACGGGTGTTGAATCTGTGAAGACGCCTTATAAAACCAAGATCGGTCGTGCTCCGGTGAATGTGATTGTGTTGGATAGCGCGCAAGTCTTGAAGATTGATGGCGTT
>CAZSVD010000136.1:0-4092 GCA_964610145.1 uncultured bacterium
AGCGCGAATAAAGCCAACGCCCCAAGACCATAAATCAAACGTCCTTTTTTTGAAAGCGGTGCAAGGGCCCGGTCAAAAATAAGATCTCCCGCCGCAAGACTCCAAATAACTGCCGGTATAAAAGGCTTACCATGCAGAACACAAAGAAAAAATGCCGCGCCGGCGATGAGCGCTAGACGCTGAATTTGAATCGGTGAGCGTGGATAACGAATGACGCACCAAATAAAAATTAAAATTGTCCCGGTTAACCCTGAAATTCCCTCCAGGCAAAATTGCGGCTTAACGCCAAGACCGTACAATAAAGCCAACGCAAGGCAACCCGGTTGAATCACATAACCTGAAACACCGCCCGCGGCGCGATAAGCTAAAATCAAAGCCATGAGGCTTAAGAATGCCGCTCCCGCCGGAACATTTTCAGGAATAAAAAGAATCAGCAAAAGAACTTGCTGGTAAAGCGCCAAATCCACAGGCAAAGATTTTGAAAGACCCAAAAACCGAAAGAACCATTCTGTTGCAACGGTCACAAGCACCGCCATGCCCAACAACAAAACAAAAGGCGCTCCGTGATAAAAACATGCCGTCAAAGCAAATAGGAGCACCGCGCCCAATTCCCGCAAAAGCAGGGTGTCGAGCGAAGCCATATTTTTAAGATGGGGTGCTTTCGCGTTTAAATGGGTCATTCTAAAATCCATCCCGAATCATTTCGACCAAAGGCAAGTGGGACGGACAAATATACGCGCAGTTTCCGCAGGCAATACATTGTTGCGAGCCGAGTTCGCGCGCACTTTCAAAGCTCTGTCCGGCTGAGGCCATCGCAATTAACGCGGGGGACAGATCAACAGGACAAACATCCGCACATTCTCCGCAGCGAATACATTCAACCGCTTTTTTTTCCGCTGAGTTCTCTTTTGGCAAAGCAATCAAAGCATCCGTTGCCGGCGACAGCGGATCGTTCATGGAAATCACGGCCCGTCCGCGCATAGGGCCTCCGGCAATCATCCGTCCGGGTTCACGCAAGACGCCTTTACAAACTTTAAGCGCATCCGTAACCATAATTCCCATCGGCAGCAAAACATTTTGCGGCTGAACCACACATTCTCCCGTCACGGTAACCGCGCGTTCAAAGAAAGGCTTTCCCAAAACCACCGCTTCATACGCGGCATACACAGTGACTAAATCCGGAAGCGGCCATTCATGCAATCGCTTCGGATCCATATCCGAAAACTTCGCGTCAATCGAGGGCATTAATACCGCGGGATCATCTTGCGGGAAACGCGAAGGAAAAATACGCAGCTTCACATGCTCCCATTTCAAAAAATAAATTTTGCTTTTTAAAACATCGATAGCCTGGCCGGCATCTTCCGGAAGCGCGATGATAATTTCTTTAAGTCCGGCGGCACGCCGTAAAATTTCGGCGCCTTTTAAAATTTCAAGCGGATGCGCGAGCAGCAAAACCTGCCCTGCCGTGACATAAGGTTCGGATTCACACGCATTCACAATCAAAGCCTTGTCGTGAAAAGGCCCTTTCTCCAGGAAAACACTCAACGGTTTTGGCAAACGTCCGCACAAAACCACTCCGGCTTCGCGAATCTGACAGCGCAGCCGTTCCGCGGTCGCTTCAAGCCAAACAGAGTTCTCGGGCGGAATTAAAAAGCTTCCGATATTTTTTTTATCAACCTGAATTTCAATCGTAAGCACGGACTCACCCGCGGCGGTTTGTCCGCGCGCCATTTCGGTCACAAGTCCATTGACCGGACTAAAAACGGGAATGCCGGCAGAGGAGCGCGGCTGAGCGATGATCATTCCGCAGGAAACTAACTGCCCCGGAGCAACGCATGGATTTTGATAAAAAGGCGCGTCACTATAAACAGGAACGCGCAACCGTTCAAACGATTGCGGTCTCTTCAGAGTCCATGTCCCGAGACTCATTTCTTTATTTAAAGGGAGTTTAAGTAATTTCATCGCCCTCTGTATCGGCAAAAACCACGGATGCATTTAAGAAATTATGCGAAAAGAGAAAATTCTGCTTCCCTAAAAATTATTTTTGCTTGAGGCCTTCCAACAATTCCCAGCGTGCGTATTTTTCGGCCAATTCTTTTTCAATAATTTTGAGCCGCATTTGATATTTCAAAAACTGCTGCGGTTTTTGCGCGTAAAGCTGCGGATCAGACATGCTCTCATAAAGATTTTTTTGCTCGCTTTCCAATTTCTCAATTTGAATGGGCAATCTTTCGAGTTCTATGTTTTCAGCCATAGTCGTTTTCTTGGGATTCTTCTTTGCGGGCGGCGCGGCGCGCTCCTGCTTTTGAGGTGCGGGCGGAACTTCTTCCGCCTTTTCATCTTCTTCCTGAAGCGTGGCGGCTTTGGCTTCATGCTGTTTGACCCAATCATCGTAGCCGCCGATGTATTCTTCGATTTTCCCTTTTCCGTCGAGCACAATCGTCGAAGTCACCACGCGATTTAAAAATTCGCGGTCATGACTGACCACAATCACGGTGCCGGAATATTCGATAATTAATTCTTCGAGCAATTCCAAAGTCTCAATATCCAGGTCGTTGGTCGGTTCGTCCATCACAAGCACATTGCAGGGCTTTGTAAAAAGCCGCGCCAAAAAAAGCCGGTTGCGCTCTCCGCCGGATAAAACTTTTGCGGGCGTCCGCGCGCGGTCAGGCGAAAAAAGAAAATCCATCAAATAGCCCATCGCGTGCCGCGCTTTGCCGTTGATATGCACAAAGTCGCCTTCGTCTGCAACGTTCTGCATGACGGTTTTTTCGCCGTCGAGTTCTTCGCGCAGCTGATCGTAATAAGCAACCTGCAAGTTTGTTCCCAAATGCACCGTTCCTTTTTGCGGCGGCAAAACTCCGAGTAAAATTTTCAGCAACGTGGTCTTACCGCAGCCGTTGGGGGCGATAATTCCAATTTTGTCGCCGCGCAAAATCCGCGTCGAAAAATTTTCGATCAAATTTTTGTCGCCGTAAGCCTGATAAATATGGTCAACCTTTGCTACCACCCTGCCCGATATATCCGCTTCCTGCGCCTGCATTTTGACTTTGCCAATTTGTTTGCGCTGAGCCTTTTTCTGTAATCGCAGCTTTTCAAGTTCGCGCACGCGCCCTTCATTGCGCGTACGGCGCGCTTTAATTCCCTGCCGAATCCAAACTTCTTCCTGCGCGAGTTTTTTGTCAAAACGCGCGATTTCGGCAGCCTCATTATCCAGGGCCATTTGTTTGCGCTCTAAAAATGTCGGGTAATCGCAGGACCAGCTAAAAAGTTTTCCGCGGTCAAGTTCCACAATTTTTGTGGCAAGTCGTGTCATAAACATGCGGTCGTGCGTCACGAAAACAATCGTCCCTTTAAATTCTTTGAGGAAAGCCTCAAGCCAGTCTATGGATTCAATATCCAAATGGTTCGTCGGTTCATCCAAAAGCAAACAGTCGGGTTTTAAAACCAGCGCCCGCGCCAAAAGCGCGCGGCGTTTTTGACCTCCGGATAAGGTTTTAAAATCACTTTCAGGATCAAGGCGCATTTGCTCAATGATTTGCTCGACTTGCTGATTCATTTCCCAGCTGCCCGTGCGATCCATTTCGGATTGCAGCGCATCAAACCGCTTCATCAGCTGGTCGGTGTATTCCGTCTGCAAAAGATGCGCGACATGGTGATAATCCTGAACCAGTTTAACTTGCTCGCCCATACCGCCGAGCACAACATCAAAAACCGTTCCTTCAAGACTAACCGGAACCTCTTGCGGCAAATAAGCGACGCGGCTGCCTTTTTGATAAATCACGGAGCCTTCATTTAATGAAATTTCACGCGCAATGACACGCATCAGCGTCGTTTTTCCCGTACCGTTGCGGCCAAGCAAAGCCACGCGCTCGCCCGCTTCGATTTGCAGCGTCATATCATCGAAAAGTTTGGGTCCGCCAAACGCGAGCGATACTCCCTGAAGACTAATAAGAGCCATGAAATCCTTTGCGAGTTTTTAAAAAGAGAGCGTTCTGCCGTAATCTTTCAGCCATTTCCGGCGCTTTTTATAATCCGGAAGCAGCGTCTGCACTTTATTCCAAAACCGTGATGAGTGATTTTTTTCCGTAA
>CAZSVD010000137.1:0-9754 GCA_964610145.1 uncultured bacterium
GTTACCAGCGCGAAAATGAATAAGACCCGTGTTGTCGAAGTTACCAAGGTGTTTCAACATCCGGAATATAAAAAAGTTATCGCGCGCCAAATTAAATGTTATGCGCATGATGAAAAAAATGTATCTAAGTTGGGAGACAAGGTTCATATCGTTGAAACAGGACCTGTTTCCAAAAGCAAGCGTTGGCGTATTACGAAAGTGGTGGCAGCATGATCCAGATTCGTTCCATTCTAGATATTGCGGATAACAGCGGAGCAAAAAAGGCATCCATGATTGGTGTTATTGGTCGTCATGGAACTTTGATTGCCGAAGTGGGAGACATCATTACAGCTTCGGTCAAGGAAGCGATTCCAACATCTGCTGTAAAGAAAGGTGAAGTAGTAAAAGCGGTTGTTGTTCGCACCCGTTTCCCGATTCAGCGCAAAGACGGCTCTACAGTGCGTTTTTCATCGAATGCGATTGTGTTGATTGATAATGCCAAGAATCCTCGCGGAACGCGTATTTTTGGGCCGGTGGCTCGCGAGCTTCGTGATCGTGCGTTTACAAAGATTATTTCGTTGGCTCCGGAGGTTGTGTAGTCATGAAAATTAGAAAAGATGATGAAGTGCTCGTGATTGCGGGCAAAGATAAGGGAAAAAAAGGCAAAGTGATGCGTGTTTTCGCGTCTGAACAGGCTTTGCTTGTTGAAAAGATTAACTATCAAACGGTTTATCTTCGGAAGAGCCAGGATAATCCTAAGGGCGGAATTTCAAAAATTGAAGGCAAGCTTCATATTTCAAACGTAAAGTTGATTTGCCCGCGCTCTGGTAAACCGACGCGCGTTGGATATTCCCGTCTTGCTGACGGAACAAAGCAGCGTTTGGCTAAAAAGTCAGGAGAGGTTTTCTAACATGGCAACGGATAAGTACGTACCGAGACTTAAATTAAAATACGAAAAAGAGGTTTCGCCTCAGCTGACTAAAGAGTTTGGATACACCAATAAGATGCGTGTTCCCAAGCTTGAAAAGATTGTCGTGAACATGGGTATCAAGGAAGGGCCTTCGGATATCAAAATTCTTGAGCAGTGCGCAGAAGAGCTTTCTTTGATCACCGGACAAAAGCCGGTCGTTCGCCGTTCCAAAAAAGCGATCTCTGCTTTCAAATTACGTGAAAACGCTCCGATCGGTTTGAAGGTGACATTGCGCAAAGCACGTATGTATGAATTTATGGATCGCTTGATTAATTTGGCGATGCCGCGTATTCGTGACTTTCAGGGCTATTCCGATAGAAGCTTTGACGGTCGTGGAAATTTTTCAATCGGAATCACTGAACAAACTGTTTTTTCTGAAGTTCAGTTTGATAAGATTAAAAAAGTCCAGGGTATGGACGTGACTTTTGTAACGACAGCGACGAACAATCAAGAAGCTAAAAAGCTTTTAGAGCTTCTTGGTTTTCCATTTAAAAAAAGATAATTAAGGCAGGATCATTTCATGGCAAAGACTTGTTTAGTAGTCAAACAGCGGCTTGAACCTAAGTTTAAAGTTCGCAAGTATAATCGCTGTCAGCGTTGCGGCCGTGCGCGCGGATTTATTGGTAAGTATCAGATTTGTCGTATTTGTTTTCGCGAACTTGCAAACGACGGACTTATTCCGGGCGTCGTTCGTTCCAGCTGGTAATAAGAGGAAAAGAGATTATGTCACAAAGCGATTTCGTAGGCGATTTTTTAACGGTTCTTCGTAATGCGTCTCAAGCGCGTTTAGAGAAGGTGACGACTCCTTCCTCTAATGTGGCTGTGAAGATTCTTGAAATTCTTGAAAAAGAAGGTTTCATTTCAAACTTCAAAGTTTTTGAAGAAGGCGCAAAAAAGTTTGTGCGTATCAGTCTGAAGTATATGCCCGGTCGTAAGCCCGCGCTTCAGGGGATTCGCCGCGTTTCAACGCCTGGTTTGCGCCGTTATATCGGTGTGAAAAAAGTTCCGAGCGTTCAGGGTGGTTTTGGAGTCGCGATTGTTTCGACATCGCAGGGTCTTATGACCGATCGCCAAGCGCGTGAGATGAATGTTGGCGGTGAATTTATTTGTACGGTTTGGTAACGAACAAGTTTTAGGTAGGTACCATGTCTCGAGTAGGAAAAAAACCAGTAGTTGTTGTTGATAAGGTTCAGGTCACGGTTCAGGGTCAGAAAGTCAAAGTGAAGGGTCCCAAAGGGGAGCTTTCTTTTGATGTTCATCCCAAAATTAAAGTTGCAACAAAAGACAAAGAAGTTGTTGTTAGTCGCAGCTCAGATGAGGCTCTCGATCGTTCTTTGCACGGAACAACTCGCGCTGTGATTCGCAATATGATTCAGGGTGTTTCAGAAGGATACGTCAAAGAATTGGAAATTGTGGGAGTCGGATTCAAAGCGGCTGTTAAAGGTAACCTTTTGAGTATGTCGCTTGGTTTTACGCACCCGACCGAATATAAAATTGAAACCGGAGTTGATATTAAATGCCCAAGCCCGACGCGCATTGTTATTTCCGGTGCTGATAAGCAGTCTGTGGGACAAGCGGCCGCGGAAATCCGCAGCTTTAATCCGCCCGAGCCGTACAAAGGTAAGGGAATTCGTTATGTGGGTGAACAAGTTCGCCGCAAGCAGGGTAAAAAAGTAGGTAGCTAAGAGGATTTATGAATACAAGAGAACTCGGCAGAAAACATCGTCATATTCGCGTACGCAAGAAAATTTCCGGAACTCCGGAACGTCCGCGTCTTTCAGTGCATCGTTCCGCGCGTAGTTTGCAGGCGCAGGTTGTTGACGATGTTGCACAAAGCACATTAATTTCTTTTTCCACATTAGATAAGGCTTTTTTAAAACAGGCTCCCAAGGATGCGGATAAGAAAGCTTTAGCAAAGAGTCTTGGATTGTTTTACGCGGGAAAAATGAAGGAAAAGGGAATTTCTGCGGTTAGTTTTGATCGTGCGGGATATTTGTACCATGGCCGTATTAAGGCTTTGGCGGATGGATTGCGCGAAGGCGGAATTCAGTTCTAGTTTGTTTTGCCTCTGAGCCTTCGGCTCAACCGGCATTAGAGTATAAAAAAGTAAGTAAAATTTGAGGGAATATGGCAGATAAGCTTAAAGCAAAAAAAGAAACCGAAACAGAACGCGCAAAGCGTCTTAGCAATCCTGTAGCTGAACTTGCTGTTGTCGAGGCGGGGGATGAAGCGGTTGCGGCGGTCATCGGTGAAAACAAATCAACCAACTTTTAAAAAGTGGTTGCGAACAACCGTTCAGCAAAAGTTGTGAAGGGCGGAAAGCGATTTGGTTTCAGCGCGCTTGTCGTTGTTGGAAACGGTCAAGGCGAATTTGGCTATGGCCAGGGAAAAGCCGGGGAAGTTGCCGATGCGATTCGCAAGGCTTTAACGGCTGCTAAAAAAAGCTCGATCCGTATTATTATGCGCAACACTACAATTCCTCACGAGGTTGTGGGACGTTTTGGCGCCGCAAAGGTTTTGTTAAAGCCTGCCGCTCCTGGTACCGGAATTATTGCCGGTGGTGCCGTTCGCGCGGTTTGCGAATCTGTCGGAATTAAAGATATTTTGACCAAGAGTCTCGGAAGCGATAATTCCGTGAATGTATTTAAAGCAACTGTGGAAGGTTTGAAATCGCTTGTAAACAAGCGCCTTCGCAAAGAAGAAAGTGAAGCGCTCTCATGAAAGCTAAAAAACTTTATCAAAAAAAACCTAAACGTTTAGGCCGTGGCGGATCATCCGGTCATGGTGGAACTTCAACCAAGGGTCACAAGGGACAGAAAGCGCGCTCCGGCTATAGCCGTCGTGCCGGTTTCGAAGGTGGACAAAACCCGCTCTGGAGAAAGTTGCCAAAGCGTGGATTTAGCCGTGCTTTCTTGAAGGAAGTATTTTTGGTAGTCAATTTGCATCAGCTTTCAGAGCTTAGCGTCGCGGAAGTCACCCCTGAAGTTTTGGTTCAAAATGGCATTATTCGCAAGAAAGAAAAATCCATCAAAATTCTTGGTACGGGTGAAATCGGAAAAGCTTTGACTGTGAAGGCGCATGCTTTCAGTACTTCAGCAAAAACAAAAATTGAAGCAGCCGGCGGAAAAGCCGTCTTGATCGAAGCGTAAGAAGAGCCCCTTCATGCTGCAAGCCTTTCAAAATATCTTCAAAATTCCGGAGCTTCGGAACAAAGTTCTTTTTACTTTAGCGATGATTGTTGTTTATCGCTTGGGTGTTTTTGTGGCTGTGCCCGGTGTGGATGAGACTGCCCTTTCCGCCTTTTTTCAAAAAATGGGCGGCGGTAACTTGCTTGGATTCATGGGAATGTTTACAGGTGGTGCTTTGCAAAAGGCATCTATATTTGCTTTGGGAATCATGCCGTATGTTTCTTCATCGATTATTTTGCAGCTTTTAACTGTCGTTATTCCCGCTCTCGAAAAGATGGCGAAAGAAGGTGAAGAAGGACGTAAAAAGATCACCCAGTACACCCGTTATGGAACAGTTATCCTTGCGTTAATCCAAACTTTTTTTATTGCGCTTTGGCTTGAGAATCCGCGCATGTTTCAAGATGAAGTTATTGTTCCGAATCCAGGTTGGGCGTTTCGTTTGACGACTATTTTGACCATGACGACCGGAACCGCGTTTATTATGTGGCTCGGCGAACAGGTTGATAAGTTCGGAATCGGTAACGGAATTTCACTTTTGATTGCGGCGAACATTGTGGATTCAATTCCTGAAGCTTTTCGTCAAACGGTTGTTTTGGCGGAAACAGGCCAGTTGCAATGGTGGAAGCTGATTGTGATGGCCGGGCTTTTCTTTTTTACGGTAGTAGGCGTTATTTGTATTATTCAAGGAACACGAAAAATTCCTGTGCAACATGCAAAGCAAATTCGCGGCAGCCGTGTCTATGGTGGGAATAGCACCTATATTCCTCTGAAGGTAAATCAAGCCGGCGTTATTCCGATTATTTTTGCGCAATCGGTTATTTTGTTTCCAGCGACGATCGCGGGATTTTTTCCTCAGGCGGGAGCGCTTACATCAGTTGCCCATTTTCTCAGTTATGGTAGTTTGGGCTATTCATTGATCTATGGAACTTTGATTTTGTTTTTTACTTTTTTCTATACTGCGATCACGTTTAATCCGATCGAAGTTGCGGATCACTTGCAGAAATCCGGCGGATTTATTCCGGGTATTCGTCCAGGGAAAAACACATCCGAATTCTTGGATTTTGTCGTGACGCGCGTTGCGGCTTCAGGCGCAGTTTTTTTATTTATTATCGCAATTTTTCCAAGCGTTGTTTCGGCAAACTGGTTGTTAAAGCTGCCGTTTCTTGTTGCCAGCTTTTTCGGCGGAACCGGACTTTTGATTATTGTGGGCGTTGTGCTTGATACGATGAAGGCCATTGAGTCGCAATTATTGATGCGGCACTACGAAGGATTCATTAAGCACGGTAAACTAAAGTCGCGGCGGGCATAATTATGAGAATGGTTTTATTAGGCCCTCCCGGCGCAGGTAAAGGAACCCATGCTAAAGTAATTAAAGAAAAATATGGTCTTGTTCAATTGGCGACAGGCGATATTTTGCGCCGGCATATGAAAGAAGGGACGGGGCTTGGTGTTCAAGCGCGTGCCACGATCGAAAAGGGAGAACTCGTCTCAGATAATCTTGTAAATGAAATGATGTTTTCTGAAATCAAGGCGATAGCGCATAAGGGTTTTATTTTGGATGGATATCCTCGCACGCTTGGACAAGCGGAGGCGTTGGAGGGATTTCTTCAAAAAGAACAAATTCCTTTGGATCTTGTTCTGAATTTTGAGACATCGGAAAAAGTAATTTTGGAGCGTCTGTCAGGTCGTCGCGTAAATCCGACGACAGGGCGTGTTTATCATATTCGCAACATGCCTCCCAAGGTAGAGGGTATTTGCGATGATACAGGAGAAAAACTGATTCAGCGTAAAGATGATGCGCCTGAGACCATTAAAAACAGGCTCAGTATTTATGAAAAAGAAACAAGTCCTTTGATTGATTTTTATAAAAAACGCGGTTTGCTTCAAAATATTCCGGGCGATTATGACGTTCCGGAATTGCAGCCGATTATTACGAAGCTCTTTGAAAAACTTAGTTTGATTGCATGATCGAGCTTAAATCTAAGCGCGAGATTGAAATCATGCAGGAATCGGCAATAATCATTCAAAAGATTTTTGCTGCGGTTCAGCCCGGGGTTGTGGAAAACGCAACCACGAATGATTTGGATGCGATCGCGGATAAAGTGATTCGCAGTAATGGCGGAACGTCGGCGTTTAAGGGATATCGCGGGTTTCCTAAAGTTGCCTGTATTTCGGTGAATGAAGAAGTTGTTCACGGAATTCCGGGAAACAAAAAACTTAAAAAAGGCGATATCGTCAGTTTTGATATAGGTGTTATTTTAAAAGGATATTATTCCGACGCCGCGCGCTCATGGGTCGTGGGCGGTGTAGCCGACGCCAAGACGCAGGCTCTTGTGGATGCTTCGAAGGGCGGTATGGAAGCGGGATTAGCGGCTTATAAGCCCGGTTGTCAAATCGGCGACTTATCGGCGGCAATTCAGACTTATATCGAATCGCGCGGGTTTGGTGTGGTGCGTGATTTTGTCGGACACGGAATAGGAAAAAGTTTGCATGAAGAACCGCAGGTGCCGAATTACGGTAAGGCGGGAAGAGGGTTGAAAATTGAACCCGGATTAGTTTTAGCGATTGAGCCGATGGTGACGGAAGGCGCGCATGAAGTTAAAGTTCTTGCGGACGGCTGGACGGTGGTGACAAAAGACGGTCGGCGGGCAAGTCACTATGAAGACACGATTGCATTTACGGAAGATGGATTTATAAATTTAACAGGTGGTTACGCAAAGAAAATTGCGTGACAGTTAATAAAAAGATATGCCCAAAGAAGAAGCGATTGAAGTCGAAGGCAAAGTTGTGGAACCGTTGCCCAATGCGCGGTTTCGCGTTCAGCTGGAGAATGGGCATATGATACTTGCGCACATCTCGGGAAAGATGCGTATGCATTATATTCGTATTTTGCCGGGAGATTCGGTTAAAGTTGAGATGTCGCCATACGACTTGAGTCGCGGGCGGATCACTTACCGCATCAAATAAGACTGTGTTGTTTTGCTCAGGGCCGCGCGTAATCGCGGACGGGCTAAAAAATTAGATAGAGGAATAATATGAAGGTTCGGTCATCTGTAAAAAGAATTTGTGAAAATTGTAAAATTGTAAGACGTGAGCGTCGGGTTTATGTGATTTGCACGAATCCGAAGCATAAACAGAGACAGGGTTAATTCCTGCCGCTGAGCGTTTGACGAACGAGGAGAAAATATGCCGCGTATTTTGGGTGTCGATATTCCGAAAGATAAGAAAACATTTATCTCACTGACTTATTTGTTCGGTGTGGGACGTACGCTTTCTTTGCAGATTTTGGAGAAAGCCAAAGTGGATCCGCATAAACGAGCGAAGGATTTGACGGAAAATGAACTTTCCGCGATCACCACGATTTTACAGCGTGAAGTGAAGATGGAAGGTGATTTGCGCCGTGATATTCACCAGAACATCAAGCGCTTGATGGATATCCGCACTTATCGCGGATTGCGTCATTTGAAAGGATTGCCTTGCCGCGGTCAACGCACACGTACAAACTCACGTACGCGTAAAGGTAAGCGTAAGACGATGGGCGGACTCACGAAGAAGCCCGTAGCGAAATAACGAATTGGTAATTTAACAGGAGAGATGAATGGCTAAGAAAAAGATTAAGCACTTAACCAAAGGGGTGGTGCATATTTTCGCAAGTTTCAACAACACGATCGTGACCATTTCCGATCCGAAAGGTCAGACTGTTTGTTGGTCTTCATCCGGCGCGAATGGTTTTGCCGGTTCGAAGAAGTCCACTCCGTTTGCCGCTCAGGTTGCTTCAGAAAAAGCAGCTAAGAAAGCGATGGAATACGGAATGAAAGAAGTAGAAGTTTTTATTAAGGGTCCGGGTGGCGGACGCGAATCCGCGATTCGTGCATTGCAGCTTGCGGGTTTGAATGTAAGTTCAATTACGGATATTACGCCGGTGCCGCATAATGGCTGCCGTCCTCCCAAGAAAAGGAGAGTCTGATTATGGCAAAGTATATTGGTCCGGTTGTCCGGCTTCATCGCGCTGAAGGAATTAATCTTGGTCTTAAAGGCCGTCGTGATACCGATGACAAACACACAAAGCGTTTAGATAAAAGACCCGGTCAGCATGGTGCAGGACGTAAGCGCAAACAGTCTGACTACGGTGTTCAGTTTCGCGAAAAGCAAAAGCTGAAGAGAATTTACGGCTTACTTGAGCGTCAATTCCATCTCTTTTTTGTTCGCGCTGCGCGTCAAAAAGGTGTGACGGGTGAAAACCTGATTCGTATGTTGGAATGTCGTTTGGATAACGTCGTTTATCGTTTGCTTTTCGCAACGACTCGCCGTGAAGCGCGTCAGTTTGTGGGGCATGGCCATGTGACTGTAAACGGAAAAAAAGTAAATATTCCGTCTTATCAGGTGAAGCCGGGAGATCGTATTGCGGTCAAAGCAAAAGAAAAAACACAAAAGCGTGTAAATAGTTATTTGGAAAAATGGAATGATTTGAAAGTTCCTGAATGGCTTTCATTTAATCCGACCAAGTTAGAAGGGGAAGTTCTTCGCTTTCCGACAAAAGCAGACGCGAATCTGCCTGTTGAAGAGTCGATGATCGTCGAGTTGTACTCGAAATAAACGGTTTAAATTTCGTTCGGAGCTACGCTCAATCGCGGAGCTCGATATCAAGTATTAGTTAGTTTAGTTAATCAGGAGGTCGCAAAATGGGTATTCGTTGGAAAACTTTTGAGTTACCAAAGCGTCTTGAAGTAGATAAGACAACTTTGACAAAAACATACGGCAAATTTATCGCTGAGCCTTTTGAGCGCGGTTATGGCACAACTATCGGAAATTCGTTGCGTCGTGTTTTGATTTCCTCGATTGATGGCGCCGCTATCACGAGCATCAAAATTGACGGAATGTTGCATGAATTCGCGACGCTTGATGGCGTTTACGAAGACGGCACGCAAATCGTTCTCAACGTCAAAAAAGTGGTTCTTCGCTATCATGGCAAAGGAACCAAAAAGCTCTTTATTGACGTCAAGAAGGAAGGTCCCGTTACTGCCGGTGACATTCAAGCTGATGAAACCGTTGAAATCGTGAATAAAGATCTTGTGATCTGCACGCTTTCGAAGGATCGTCCGTTTAAGATGGAACTCGAAATCGGCCGCGGCCGTGGATATGTTCCCGCTGAGCGCAACAAAAAAGAAGATGATGGCATCGGAATTGTTCCGGTGGATTCAATTTATTCTCCTGTCACAAAAGTGAACTTTATCGTTGAAGACACACGTGTTGGTCAGATGACCGATTATGATAAGTTGACGCTTGAAGTTTGGACCAATGGCGCGATGAGCCCAGAGGAAGCCATGCTTTATGCTTCGAATATTCTCCAGCGCCATCTTGATATTTTTGTGAACTATGGCGAAATTCCTGAAGAAGAAGAGAAAGAAGAAGAGGAAGACAAAGGATTCCGTGACTTGGTCGCAAAGCCGATCAGCGAGCTTGAGCTTTCTGTTCGCAGCGCCAACTGTTTGGAAGCCGCAAATATTAAGACCATCGGTGATTTGGTTCGCAAAACCGAAGCACAAATGCTTAAGTATAAGAATTTTGGAAAGAAATCATTGAACGAAATCAATGCGATTCTCGTGACGATGAATCT
>CAZSVD010000138.1:0-4844 GCA_964610145.1 uncultured bacterium
ATGTTCAGACCTTTATTCTCCATCGCGCCGGAATTGAAAGCGTCCACCGCGACAACCTTATAATCATCCAGATCACATTCCAAACCAAAAGTATCTTCATCCCATTTCATGGACTTTTTGAGGGAAACAAGCGCGTGCTGACATTTCGATTCCTGCCCGGGCTCCGCGTAAATCTCAAGACTCACCTTGCGGCCGGATTTTGTTTGAAATGTATCACGGATAAAATGAAGATTTCCGGCTACAAGAGCGAACAAATAGCTGGGCTTGGGAAAAGGATCCACGAACAAAACCGATTTGCGGCCGTCGGCGAGAATATTTTCTTCTTTTAAATTTCCGTTTGAAAGTAAAACCGGATAAGTCTTGGCATCCGCTGTAAGGCAAACGGTATATTTTGCCATCACATCGGGACGATCCAAAAAATACGTAATTCTGCGGAAACCTTCGGCCTCACATTGCGTGCAAAGCACATTCCCCGCCGCATAAACACCTTCAAGAGCCAGATTTTCTTTAGGATTAATCTCAACGGTGGTTCCGATTTCAAATGTTTGCGGCAATCCCGATAAAGTTAAATCTTTATCCGTCACTTGATAGCGATTCGCGGTCAAAACTTGTCCATCCAAACGAACTTCCAAAAGCTTCAAGTGAGACCCGTTTAAAACAAGCGGGGTCTTTCCATCACCGTTATTTTCTCCGCGCCTCATCACAAGCCTTGAAGACACAATGACTTTTTCCGCGCTCAAGATTTCAAAATCCAAATAAACATCGGAAACAAGATAATCGGGCTTACGGTAGTCTTTGAGATAAATTGTTTTAGGAGCTTCTGTGGTCATTGCATGGTTCCGTTAAATTTGTGCTAACGTCTTTAAAATCGTTTCCGCAACAGGTTTTCCCCGTTCCGTAAATTTTAACCTAAATCCGTCGTTTTCCAAGAGGCCTTCTTGAATCCATAACTCAGACACCTTTTTGACTTTGCCACTCAAAAGATTCAGCCGCCGCAAATCAATCCCATCTCGAAGACGAATTCCCGTTAAAAGGGTTTCTTTTTCGATTTCTTCTGGAGTCAGACGGTCTTCCGTTTGATTTTTCCGGTCACCGGATTCTATTTTCTTTAAATAACTTTCAACCGAATCCGCAAATTGATACCTCACCCCGTCTAAATAAGAAAAAGCTCCGGGTCCCAATCCTAAGTAAGGCTGATTATGCCAATAAATTAAATTATGCCGTGATTCAAAACCGGGTTTGGCAAAATTAGAAAGCTCATAATGAATAAATCCGCATGATTCCAGAGCCCGTGTCACCTTTTCAGACATTCCGGCGTGTTCTTCTTCGCTGACCAATTTAAGACGTCCCTCGCGCCGCCGCAAACCATAAACCGTTTTCTCATGCACATCCAAATCATAAACAGAAACCTGATTGGGTTCTAAATTCAAAAGCCCTTTCAAAGTTTCATCCACATCGGTCAAAGTTTGGTCCGGCAAATAAACAATCATATCCATGCTGATATTTTTCAATCCTGCCGCACGCAATCTTTGCACCGTTGATTCAATTTCAGCCGTGCCATGCGGACGATTCATGTCTTTGAGAAGGCGCTCTTGAAAAGCCTGCACACCCAAACTCACACGGTTCACGCCGGCACGCGCATACGCGGCGATCTTTTCATCGCTGATATCACCGGGATTTACTTCAACAGAAAACTCATAGCCTTTTTCAAAATCAAAACTTTGCTGAATCATCTCTACAACGGATGCGAACTCAGCGGGTTCAAGCGCGGACGGAGTTCCGCCTCCCAAATAAAGCGTGGAAAATTTTAAGCGTCCATATTGATGAACAGCATACTGAATTTCAGTTTGAAGCGCGCGCAAAAAACGCGCGCGGTCTTCGGGGGCGCGCTTAGTCGTGATGACAAAGTCGCAATAATGGCATTTCTTTAAACAGAAAGGGATATGAACGTACAAGCCGCGGCCTGAAGCCGCGGCTTGTATCTCAGAATCAAGCGGAGAACGATTCAAATCAGCTTAAGAAAGCGCGGGAGCCGAACTCTTTTTTGACTTCAAAAGCTGCGTTACTGTGAACGCGATCGCGCCGATCGGTAAAGCGACCGAAATGATCAACGGTCCATATTTTTGCTTCATATAAATGACGCCAAAAATAAGCGCTGAAAGCGGCTGCAAGAAAACACGGCCGGTGGTCCAATCCAAATGAAAGGTCACGAACCCAAGCGCAATAAACGGAATCCAAACCCATTTGATTTTTCCGGATACGTTTCGAACGCATTGCATCAACGTGTACAAAATAAACAAAGGCACAATCACCGAAAAAACAAGAACAAGATAGTGCACGAGTGATCCGCCGAATAATTTAAAGGCATACAACTGCTCAAGGGGAGCTTTCAACGGATCCATGCGAACGCTAAAGATATAGCGCTCTTTGGGTCCTTCAATAATTGCAAGCGTCGCAACCACCCAGGCTTTTTCATAATAAACCTGATAATTCAACTGAATCAACTTTTGAGCGTCTTTCTTGCGCACACGCACGCCGATAATTTTCACTTCTTTGGGGGTATCCTTTGAAAGTAAATCCACCAAAGCTGTAAGCTTGGGCTTCGCTTCCGCGCGAATGGTCGGCTCAATCAATTTTTCCGCTTTATCAGGACTCTTTTTATTCAAAAGATTGATAAACTCACGCGCCATCGCGTCCGCTTCTTTGGGCGTCGCTTTTGCCAGCTTGGCTTCTTCGTTACAACCTGCGAGCAACACCACACAAAAAAGTGCGGCAAATACAGTAAAAAAACGTTTCTTCATGCCTGTCTCCTGACTCGATAAGGGTTAATAATAGCGGCGCGTATTATAGCGGTAAATCAGCGTTGCGACCATTGAATGATTTTAGAGATTAAAGACACCAACAGACTGAGCAAAACACAGGTTGTCAGCGGAAAATAGAGCTTAAAATTCTCTTGTTCGATCGGAATATCGCCCGGCAGCTTCCCCAGCCACCCCAGAAGCCCAAAATGCCATAAAACTCCGCAAACGATCAAAATAATTCCGCTGAAAATCAAAATTTTAGCGATCATTGGATTTCCTCACGGCCGACGAAAAGCCTGGCAAACAATTACCGTACAAAATAATCAATATCCACCACGCATTTAATTTCTTTTTGAATCGTGGTCGTGTCATTCACGCCATAATCCGAAACATCGGTTGAGTGCAGCGGTGTGATTTGAAAAATCCCCACGCGCACCTGCGAAACATTTCCGAGTTTAAATTTGCCGCGCTCGGAAATGATCTTTGCGCGTTTTTTCGCGTTCTCGGTCGCGTTGCCGATCATTTCAACTTTGAGATTCTCCAAATCCGTATACAAATAAACCGGCGCATAAGTCGTTAAACGCACGCCGTCTTTCATTAAATCTGAAATCGCTGAAGACAATAACTGCACCTGCGCGACGTTTGACGTCTGAAATTTAAAATCTTGTGTCAGCACATATTCATAAACCTGATTCAGTGTATGCCCGCTGTCATTGACAACATTTTTTTCTTCGATGTTCACCGCACCCCAGCTCACAATCGCCTGATCGACGTTGTTCTTTTTCAAAAAATCGGTGACAAAGGATTTATTGATCGCCAATTGATCATAAGCTGATTTCAAATCCGGATTGGACGACTGAATCCGCGCCTGAAAAATACCCAGATTCGACGTGATTTCCTGTGTCGCGAAACCTTTCACCTGCACCGTGCCTTTTTGTTTGATGGAAATGGCCGCGTTGGAAACAATTTTCGCCATTGAAACGAGCGAGAAACAAATCAAAATCCCTGTGACAAAAATAACGCCGTATTTGAAGTTTTTATCTGTAGTATCCATAAGTCCCTCTGCCTTTTCCTTTAAATTGAATGATTTCACGACGGAAGATAATTTGTTATTATACGCACTCCGCCAAGCTTTTATTCACCGATATTTCAAGCCCTGGTGCTGAAACTGGCAGACAGGCACGTCTCAGAAGCGTGTGCCGCAAGGCGTGGAGGTTCAAGTCCTCTCCAGGGCAAATTACTTCATAAGTATTAAAAAGGCTCCTTTCCGCTCAAACAGTCCTCGGGCTTAGGCCCTGCGGAACTCGCGGACGAGGAGCCTTTTTAATACTTACTACGTCTAGGCGGTAAACAGAATCGGCAAAGCCGATCTGTTTTCATTTTGCCCTGGAGAGGACTTGAAGGGAGCTGCGCAATTCATCCAGCTGAGCGAAATAAGAAACTGACTCAATGTCAGTTTCGCATGAAGTGAAGTCGGGGCGCAGCGGGCGGTCACCTGGAGCAAATGCCGCGACTAGCGGACATGCGCGGCAGGGACCAAGTCCTTCAATTTTTAAACCATGAAATAAACGTAAATCCAAGCCCTGCGATTAAAAATATACAGCTTAAAACAACTGCTGTGTCCGCTTTACCAAAGAACGAATTAGCTTTTCTCATCATCCGTTTTACCTCATCAATCGAACCTGCATAGTTTCGCCTGGCTTGAAATTGATATCCTATGTAATTAAATAATTGAATCAAGAAAGCAAAAAATATTGCAAATAAAAGCCATATCACTTGCCAATATAAGTGGCTTTTAAAATCAGAGTAATCTTGATGCCCCTTTATTGTCCAAGCAATAAGAGCCGTTGAAAAAGTAACTATGGTAACCGACAGCGCCGCTCCGGATGGTAGATAAAGTTTATGCTCTTCATCAGCTGGCTCCATGGTGTTTCCCGAGACTAATTTTCCCTCCATATTTTCTCCCATCAATTCAACAATTTATTCTGCTCAACCTGCCTCATCGCCTCCGCGACACTCAACTCCTGCAAACTCGTATCTTGC
>CAZSVD010000139.1:0-3637 GCA_964610145.1 uncultured bacterium
TAAAAGACCCACATTAAAGGACTGACGATGCGTGATGGTTCCCGCTCCGGATTGGAACTGAGTTACCGACGGAGCGCGTTGATCATCTTCATAAGTGTAATTCACTTTATTGCCCATGGCATTCCAGTCTACTTCCAGCATAGCGCGAAATTCCCCTTTATGGTCAGCGTTATTCGTGAATTCCTTGAATGCTTCGGAAAGAGCTCCAAACTCTACCAACAAATCAGCCTTAGGAACAAATCCGCCCCAACGGGCACGCTCACCATAGCGTGCGGCCTGAAGCTGAGACATTTGCATATTAAGTTCAGCACGATGACCATAAGACATATCCACCAGTTTTTCCAAACCGGGAATCGCCTGCCCATGGTTAAAAGAACCCAAAGCACTTTCAACTTTAGCTGTTGTTAAGTCGTCATCCGGCATCGACGAAATGACCTTATCCACGTCATACTCCGCTCGAACATTCAGCGGGTCTTTCATGTTAAGACCTAAATAATGCTGCAAATCAAGCTTAGCGATTTCAAGTTCTTGCTTCGCGGTTTCATGGTCATATTCAATTTGCCCCGCGAGCGACTGTGAATTTAAATGCTCAATTTCTGAAGTAATATTCTCTTTAAATTTTTTCTCAGATATTTCAATCTGTGGCTTAATAGCCTCAAGCAACTTCGCCTGATCATCCGAAACCGAACGAGCGCGCTGATATTCAAAGTAAACTTTTGAAATTTCCAAAACAAGATCATCCACTACCTTTTGATAATTGCTGCGCGCCGCATCGAGCATCTTGCGCTCCTGCAGAAAGCTATTCCACAAAACGCCTCCGCGAAAAAGAGGCTGACGCATGGAAAACTTTTCCGAACGAGAGAGATATTCGGCCGCAGAAAGCGTACCGTCGCGGTGCTGATATTCAAATGTAAGCTCCGGAAACATTTGGCGTATTGCCAAAAGCAGACGTCTTTGCGCCAAAGAAATTCCTTCCTGCGCCGCTTTAGCCTGGGTCTGAATGGTTTTCGCGCGCTCAATCACATCCTCAAGACCGTGATCGGGCTGAGATAAAAAATCTTGTTTGTTTTGTTTACGGTACGGCGCGAACATCAGCTCGATGGTTTCTTGAGTCACATCCGGTGACTTGATCAACTCACGATCCTTTCCTTTAACCATTCCTTCCATGGCTTTTTCCATTTCCGAATCGCGTGAAGAGTTGGAGAGCTTGGACGGCTTTGATTTCGCGGAAGGAGCACTGCTTTTTTCAGAAAGAGTGGAAACCGGCGCCTGGTTCGGACTATCGACAACAGTCCATTTAACCTGTGAATTGTCCTGTGCCATCGCGAAGCAAGGGCAGAGCAACACCGCTAAAATAATTAAAAAAACTGGGGAATTTTTATTCATTTAATTCATTCAATTAAATTTAAAGCAAAAGACCTCAAAGAGGTATCGACCAAAACAGTTTAAGCTTGATCCCCCTCAGATCCGCATAACAATGTGGTTAGTCTATATAAATTGGGGCTCTCACACTAGCATTTTATGTTATTTTTGCATAAACTTCTCTCCGGCTCCGCCCGAAGACAAAAAAGAAGGTGCCGTAACCACCAAAAGCACCGCATTTCGATAATTGGGATTATAGAATGAGAAATCAAAAGAACCGTGAAAATACAGATTTTCGCCCTCTCCGATTTCAAGTTCATGTTGCTCCATGCTCACCCTGAAATTACCCACCAAAGTCATGGCAAAAATAGCTCCGTCAAAGCGAATCAGCTCACGATCAAGCTTCTTTCTCCCGCCAATGATGAATTTGCCGCAAAAAAGTCCCGGCGTGAAGGGCGTAAAAGAAACAAGTTCGATTCCGGTTGCAAACTGCAGGTGAAAAACGCCCTTTTGAGAGCTTCTTAAAAAATATTTTTCGCTCCCGAGCTCTGCCTGGCGAAAAATCGCGCTTACCGTCATCCCTAATCCACGCCCTAAGCTTTCAAGTGTCTGAATCGATGGATTCCGAATACGTCCCTTTTCGACCGCGGTCAAAGTTTTTGGATCTAAATTTCCGGAACGCTTGCAAAGCTCAGCGCCAGTTAAATTTTGCTTTTCACGCAAAAGTCGAACGGTTCGGCCAATATGAATGGAAGGAGCGTGGCTCTCGCCTTTTATCAAATTACTTTTTGTTGGCATTCGGTGCCTCTAAAATAACTTTGCCTAATTCAAATCGTTTCAGCTTCTTCGCGCTCCGAAAAAACCATTGTAGCTTACGATGGGAGCGGTCCGCATCGACATCATGCAAAGCAGGACTTAAAGAGAGCTCAAAGCCGGGTCTCGGAAAAACACCCAGCTCCGTCCAATTAATACTGCCCTCGATGACATAACCTTTGGCATCACTGTAACTTCGTGATTTAACCCAGCCCGTTTGTGTGGGGTCTTCTCCTTTTTGAAACCAGGACCAAACCATCGCGCCATCAGTTCCGGGCACGGGTCGGAAACCGATCTGAAAATCTCGGTCATCCTCCCAGAAAAGCCCATTGCCATCCGGGTCGATATACATTTCAAGCAAATCATCACGCCAAAGCTGTCCCGCCTGTTGCCGCGCCACTATGCTGTCGTCCTCAACTTCGGCTATGAAATAAAGTGCGGTTTCATCCCAAGCAAATCGAATCTTGGCCTTGGCATCATGCGGTTTTTTAAAAATTCCAAATTCCGCGGATTTTTCATCCAGCGTAATCACATCAATGCCTCCCGGCCAATCTTTCATAAATCCATCAACCTGAATTCCTCCGGCCGCGTAAACCGCGTGCGTATGAGGCGGCTCGCTCCATGTCAAAACCTTAGAGCCGGGTTTAAATCCGATTTTTTCAAAAGCAGTTTGAATCGCGGAGATTTTATCCATCGTTTTCCATAAAAGACCACTCAGGCTATTTTCAATCATGAGCATCATTGTTCCCTGATCAATCGCAAGCACCTCAGACGAAACCCATTTCTCATCGTCATTGTAAGCATCAACAAAACCATAACGACCCCAAAGTTTTTTTCCATAAGATTCAAAATGTCTCAAACAAGCCATCGATTCCTTGGGAGTAAAAGGCATACATCCTCCGCAACCCGTAGGCGCCAATGTTCCGTCATGAATTGCCCAGCCCGGAGGTGCGCCGTAAGCCTTATAACCATGCGGCCCGTCACTGGCCGTGATTCCCCAAGCATTCGGCCCATAGGTTTTATAAGTCTCAGCCTGATCTGCCGCAAAAGCACGATTGGCCTCACAGGCTATCGTGGTGTGGTCAAAATAATTCATCGTTCCGTCTTGCTTGCCGCGTAAATCGAGCCAAATTTGCGGGTATTGATGTGTAAAAAGCGGCGGCATCGCAATCATCCGGTAAGACTCATAACTGCCCACCGGCCGGGATAAAGCATGCCATGCATCCGCATCAATCGGATGCGTCGGAGATCCAATTGCCAAAGCGTAGAGCAAAAGCGATTCATCATAATGATCCCAAAACTTATCACTGAATTTTTTTTCAGGTGTCCAAGAGAGAGCGAAGAACTTACCGCCATTTTGCATCCAGGGGAAATCGATTCTTTCGTAAAGCTGCTTCGTTAATTTCGAAATTTCGGGATCCTGAAAATATTCCGCGGCAAAAAGAGCCCCCGCGATAAATAA
>CAZSVD010000140.1:0-8048 GCA_964610145.1 uncultured bacterium
AGGGTGATTTCCGCAACAAAGAGGACGTTTTGAAATTTGGCCGTTCAGTGGATGTGCTGACGATTGAAATTGAGCAAGTGAATCTTGAAGCCTTAGAAGAGCTGGAAAATGAAGGTAGAAAGATTTTTCCGCGAGCAGCGGTGCTTAAAGTAATTCAGGATAAATTAATTCAAAATGAATTTATCCAAAAGCATGGTTTCCCCAAGCCGCATTTTTGCGGTTATGCCGGCGCGGATGCGGTTCGCGCTGCGGTTCAATCAAAGCAGCTTTCATTTCCGTTTGTCCAAAAAACAAGGCTGTTTGGTTACGACGGACGGGGTGTGCGTGTGATTCATGGTCCGGACGATTTGGCAGGGCTTTTGAATGATCCATGCGTGATAGAAGAGATGATTGATATTCAAAAAGAAATTTCTGTGATGGTCGCGCGGAATTGGCATGGGGATGTTGTTGCGTATGATCCCGTTGAGATGGTTTTTGATAAGCAGGCAAATTTAGTGGATTATATTCTTTGTCCTGCAGATCTGAGTTTGACTCTGAGATTGCAAGCTCAGGAGATGGCCTGCCGCATGATTAAGGATTTGAATATGGTCGGAGTTTTGGCGGTTGAAATGTTCTTAGATGCAAAAAACAAACTCTGGATCAATGAGCTTGCACCGAGGCCGCATAATAGCGGTCACCATACGATTGAAAGCTGTGTCACTTCCCAATATGAGCAGCATTTACGCGCGATTTTTAATTTGCCGCTCGGAAGCACGTCGATCAAAACTCCTTCGATCATGATGAATTTGTTGGGTGAGCCCGGTCACGCCGGGCCTGTGCGATATGAGGGGCTGACGGAATGTCTGGCCATCGATGGTGTCAAAATTCATATTTATGGAAAAAAGGAGACAAAGCCCTTTCGTAAGATGGGGCATGTCACGATTCTTGATACTGATTTAGAAAACGCCAAGAAAAAAGCAGCAGAAGTTCGAAACAAATTAAAGGTGGTTACATGAAGCTGAAAAAAGGAAAGCCGCAAGTTGGAATTATCATGGGCTCCGATTCGGATTTGGACGTTCTTAAAGAGAGTGCGCAAATTCTGGAGGAATTGGGCGTTTCTTTCGAAGTGACGATTGTCTCGGCGCATCGAACCCCTCAGCGCCTTTATGATTATGCCTCGAGAGCTCATTTACGAGGGATGAAGGTTTTAATTGCCGGCGCGGGCGGGGCGGCGCATTTACCGGGAATGGCGGCGGCTTTGACACCTTTGCCTGTGATCGGTGTTCCGGTTAAAGCGCGTATTTCGATTGAGGGGATTGATTCATTGCTCTCTATCGTGCAGATGCCGCCGGGCATTCCGGTTGCGACTGTTGCCATTAACGGTGCGAAAAACGCGGGAATTTTAGCCGCGCAAATTCTTGCCGCCGGAGATTCCAAGCTTCTGAAAAAAATTTTAAAAATGAAGCAGCAGCTTTCTGAGCAGGTTTTGAATAAGGTAGATCGTTTGGAAGAAACGGGTTATCGAGCTTATTTAAAGGAGGCGTCAAAATGATCCGGAGTCTTTTTATCTTAAAGGTTTCACCCTTTAGCCCTATAATGTCGTCCCAATTTCATACTTTAAAAGGTTGTGTATGCTATTAAAATCAGTCGAAAAAAAATCAGATATTCCTGAGTTGTATCGAGATACGCCCGTAGCCCTTTTGTTGGAGTATCACAATCTGGGGCGTGAGTTTGATAAATATACGCAGGCGCAGCTTTTGATCGGGATGTGTATGGATAGCCGTAAGCATTTGAAAATTCCTGATAACTTTGCTTTTATTATCCGTGCCGGCGGAGCGAATCTTCAGCACGCCAATTTCAAAGTCTCTTATGCGATTGGAGTCGGCGGTGCGAAAGCGATAGCTTTAATCGGGCACAATGATTGCGGTATGCGTAATTTAGAATCGCGTAGAGAAATTTTTATTCAGGGTCTTGCTGATCGCGCGGGCTGGACAAGACAACAAGCCGAAGAACATTTCGTGAAATACCGCGATCAATTTGAAATTGGAGAGGAAACCTCTTTCTTGGTCAAAGAATCACTGCGTTTACGCAAGCTGTATCCTAAGATTTTGGTGGCACCCATGCTTTATAATGTGCATAACAACGAACTTTTTCTCATTTTAGACGATCAAATCTGAGAAACGGATAAAGACAGCAGACCGAAGACCACGGACTATAGACCAAAGACTATAGTCCCAGCTATAATCCCTCGCGAGTTTTTCCGGATTATTTCATTTTTATGTGGGGAGCTTCCGTCAGTATGCGAAAATTTAACAGTCTTTATCTGGTTTTAATTTTGGTTTTGTCCGCTTGTGGATCTTCTTCTAACTCCTCCTCAAAAATAAAAATTGGCTGCGCCGCGCCTTTGACGGGGGATCAGGCACAAATCGGAATTGATATGTGCAACGGCGTTGAGCTCGCAATTTTGCAGGCGAATGATTTGGCCGCTCAAATGACACCGGGAGCTACCGGGGTGACATTCGCTATTTCCCGCCAGGATGATCAGCACAATCCCGCGCAGGCGGTGAATGTCGCGAAAAAATTTGCTTCTGATCCGGATGTTTTGGCGGTGGTGGGACATTTTAATTCAAGCTGTACGAAACCTTCCTCCGCTGTTTATAGCGAAGCGGGGTTGGTTCAAATTACTCCCGCGTCAACCAATCCCGATCTTTCCAAACAGGGTTTTGCGACTTTTTTCAGAACCGCCGCGACCGATGATGTGCAGGGTCCCAAAGGCGCGTTGTTCGCGGTAAAAAAAGCGGGTATTAAAAAAATCTATGTCATCGATGATAAAACAACGTACGGCAAAGGCCTCGCGGATGAATTTGAAAAAGAAGCCAAGAAATTGGGCGCGGAAGTTTTAGGACATGAAGGCATTACCCAGGGCGACAAAGATTTCACTCCGCTTTTAACCAAAATTAAACCGCTTGAGCCTGAATTAATTTATTTCGGTGGAATTTATCCCGAGGGAGCGTTATTGCTTCGTCAAATGCGTTCGCTGGATATGAAAGCAGCCATGATGGGCGGAGATGGTATTGCGACCCCGACATTTACCGAATTAGCCACGCCGGAAATTGCTGAGGGAACTTACGCGACCATGGTCGGCGGTGATATGCATCAGGTGCCTGCGGCGGCATCATTTATCCGAGATTATGAAGCTAAATATGGGCCGCTTGGCCAATGGTCTGCTTATGGGTTTGATTCCGCGAATGTTTTGATTGAGTCAATTCGTAAGGCCTCAACGAAAGATCGCCCCGCTGTTTTAAAAGCCATTCGCGATATCCCTAAATTTCAGGGAATTACCGGCGACATTGTTTTTGATGCGAAAGGGGATAACCAAAATCAGTTTATCGGCATTTTTCAGGTCAAAAAAGGTAAGCTCGAATATATTGGTCCGGCCGCGGAATAAAGCCGCCTTTGGCGCGGGTTTAAGTTCGTAAGCATCCTCGCTGTCGCGAATGCGGATCTTCTGTTAAAATCCATTCCGCATGAATTCTTTCGATGTTTTCTTTCAGCAGCTTGTGAATGGTTTGACCATTGGTATGATTTACGCGTTGATCGCGCTGGGTTACACCATGGTTTATGGCATCGCACAGCTGATTAACTTTGCTCACGGTGAAATTTTCATGGTGGGCGCCTATCTGGGGCTTTTTTTCTATACTTTGCTGAATCATACTGCATTGGCTTCTTGGATTTTGATTCCTACTTTCGTGGCAACAATGCTCGTGACAGCCTTAATCGGATATTTGATCGAGCGGTTTGCTTACCGGCCCTTGCGTGAGGCGCCGAGACTTGCGCCGCTGATTGTCGCGATCGGAATTTCATTTTTACTGCAAAACGCGGTAATGCTGATCGCGGGACCCTCGGATAAAAGCTTTCCTTCCATTCTCGAAATTCAAAAATATTCTTTTTCAAAAATCACGGTGACCAACTTGCAAATTTTAATCACGGTGATTTCTTTGGGGCTGATGGGCGCGCTCCATTTTCTTGTGAAGCATACCCGAGTCGGAAAAGCGATGCGCGCGCTTGCCGACGACAGACAAGCTGCCGGATTAATGGGGATTGATGTTAATTTTGTGATCGCCGTGACTTTTATTATCGGTTCGGCGCTAGCCGGAGCGGGTGGAGTCATGTTCGGAGCGTATTACAATACGATCAATTTCCATGACGGCTATTTGGCCGGAATGAAAGCTTTTACCGCGGCTGTGTTGGGGGGCATCGGAAATATTCCCGGCGCGATGATCGGCGGAGTTTTACTCGGAGTGTTAGAAGGTTTGGCCGCGGGTTATATTTCTTCGCAATGGAAAAATGTTTTTGCCTTTTTGATTTTAATTCTCATCCTTCTTTTTAGGCCGACAGGGCTTTTTGGGGCTCGCGTCGTGAAGAAAGTCTGAAATATGCAGCTGAAAAAAGTCACCCGCTTCGTTGCAAACAGCGCTTCTTTGTGCGGCGTATTAGCTTATACGCCTCCGCAGTCGCTTGTTTGTGCCTTGCGGTTGAACTTTTTTGAGCGCATCTTTCGGCTGGGGAATATATGAGGCAATTAAGTAAGTTATTGCCCTGGCTGATCATCGCGGCGGCTTTTTTATTTCCATTCTTAAATCACAATGCTTATCACATTGATGTGCTAGTCACGGCCGGTCTTTTCATTTTATTGGCGCTTGGTTTGCAGGTGATTGTCGGGTATGCCGGAATTCTGAATTTAGGTTATGCGGCTTTTTTTGCCTTCGGAGCTTACACCTACGCGATTGCGAATTTGCATTTTCACGTTCCTTTTTGGGGAGGGATTCTCATTAGCGGCATATTCACGGCTGTTTTTGGAATGTTGTTGGCTTTTCCGGCATTACGTTTATCCGGAGATTATCTCGCGATTGTGACACTGGGAGCGGGTGAAATTACGCGTATCGTTTTAAACAATTTAGATCAGGTGACCGGCGGACCCAACGGACTTTTAGGCATTGAGCATCCGCGTCTCCCTTTCTCTCATTATGATTTTGGCGTGAAATCCCAACCGTATTACTTTTTGATTCTCGTGTTCATTTTAGCGGTGGTTTTCTTTTTGCGTCGTCTTGAGGTTTCGCGCCTCGGACGTGCCTGGCGCGCCTTGCGCGAAGATGAGTTGGCGGCTTCCGCGATGGGGATTAATCTGGCCTGGGCCAAGCTCACCGCCTTTGGTATCGGCGGTTTTATCGCGGGAATCGCGGGCTGCATTTTTGCGGCAAAGCAGGGAACGATTTCTCCGGATAGTTTTGATTTTACGGTTTCGGTCATGGTCCTTGCGATGGTCGTGCTCGGAGGGGTCGGTAGTCTTTACGGCGCGATTTTAGGCGCGTTCGTTCTGACCCTGTTGCCTGAATGTTTACGTGATTTTTCTTCTTACCGCATGCTGATTTTTGGCGCTGCCATGATTTTGATGATGCTTTTTCGCCCTCAAGGACTTTTGGGTCGCGGTGCACAGGGAAGTCTTTCCAAATGAAAAAACAAGAAGCTCTTTCCGAATTTAATATTTTGAAAGTGGAAAATATTACTCAGCGTTTTGGCGGAGTGACCGCCATTGATGATTTGTCATTTTCCGTCAGACAGGGACAAATTCTAAGCGTGATTGGTCCTAACGGCGCCGGCAAAACAACGCTTTTTAATTGCATTACCGGACTTTACCGCCCGGATTCAGGCTCGATTTTTTTCGGCGATTCGCAAATGACATTGAACCGGATGCAGCCTTATGAAATTGCCGCCTGCGATATTTCACGTACTTTTCAAACCATCAGACTTTTTAAAAATATGACAGCTTTGGAAAATGTGATGGTCGGAGCCCATTCCAAATTGCGTTCGGGAATGTTCGGTTGTTTGATTCAGCCGCGCTGGACGCGCGTGGAAGAAAAGCGCATGGAACAGCGCGCGCATCGGCTGCTTGATTTTTTTGGTCTGGACGGAAAAGCGGGTGAGCTTGCCCGTAATTTAGCTTACGGACATCAACGTAAATTAGAAATCGCGCGTGCGCTTGCGAGCGATCCCAAGCTTTTACTTTTAGATGAGCCAGCGGCCGGCATGAACCCGAAGGAAAAAGAAGAGCTGCTCGGATATTTGACCGCGATTCGGGACCGCGGCGTAACGCTTGTGTTGATTGAGCATGATATGAAAGTCGTAATGCCGATTTCAAATCATATTGTGGTATTGGATTACGGCAAAAAAATTGCCGAGGGCAGGCCGCGTGAAATCCAAACCAACGCGACGGTCATCGAAGCTTATTTGGGGAAACACTGAAATGGCGGTTATTTTAGAAACTCAAGATTTGTACGCGGGGTACGGCCCGATCGAAATTTTAAAAGGCGTGAACGTTAAAATCGAATCCGGAAAAATAATTTCCCTGATCGGTTCAAACGGCGCGGGTAAAACGACTTTTTTGATGACGCTTTCGGGGCTTGTGCGCGCGCATCAGGGATCCATTTTATTTGAAGGTCGTGAAATTTCAAAGACGGCTCCGAGCGAAATTGTTAAGCAGGGGTTGGTGCAGGCGCCTGAGGGGCGTCGGATCTTTCCGCATTTAACCGTGGAAGAAAATCTTGATCTGGGAGCTTATACGCGTAAAGATGGCAAAAAAGCTGTGCGGCAAGATCAAGAAGAAATGCTGACTCTTTTTCCCATTTTAAAACAGCGTCTCAAAGGGCAGGCCGGAAATTTGAGCGGCGGAGAGCAGCAAATGCTTGCGATGGCGCGTGCGTTGATGGCCAAGCCCAAGCTGTTACTGTTGGATGAGCCGAGTTTGGGATTAGCGCCCAAATTAATCGAAACTATTTTTCAGCTGATTGTCAAAATCAAAGAAAAAGGAATGACGATTCTTCTGGTGGAGCAAAACGCCTGGAAAGCGCTTGAGCTTGCCGATTACGCTTATGTGATTGAAAGCGGACAAATCCATATGGAAGGATTGGGACGTGATTTGCTTGCCAATCCCAAAATCAAGAGCGCTTATCTCGGAACATAGTTTTTTCATAAGCAATGTTAGTTTGAGCTCTTAAAAATGAATCAGATCTGCTCAGACAGTTGTGTCTTTCAGCACAAAACTCGCATCTCCGATTCATTTTCAAGAGCTTTCTTCTCTGAAGGGGAGTGAGGCTTAAAGCGGAGAAACAAGGCCTTTCCACGAAAGTTTATCGAAGTTTAATATTCGAGCACTTCATCGGAGCCGCACACAGCCCTAACAAATGTTTCCCGGTATTTCTATTTTTCTCGCGGCGAAGCAGCGAGAAAAATAGGTATCAAAGAAAACTTGCTTAAAAATACGTGGGAAGTATTTTTCGGAGAGAGCGTGGTGAATTCGAAGAAGGTAGATTGAGAGAGTTGTTTTTCCTTTTTAAGCCACTGACCCCCAGTGGCGTGTCTTTTTTAAAGATTCACCCATTCCGCGAGTTCGCCGCAGAGACGGCGCTGTTTGAGCGGATTGGGTGAATTTTAAAAAATAAACTAACTCTATTGTTTCGCGTGGAACAATTAAAAACTATCGATAGAGCGTGCTCTCGAAAATTTCATCGTTGAGCGCCACGCCAATTACATTTTCCATGACCTCATAAAGCGTGATGTGGTTTGTTCTTTGCAGGGCATTGGCCAAAGACAGCACAAAGCCCGGTTCGAAAGCCAGAAACTCGAGGCGTTCGCTTTTTTCAATTTTCTTATCCACCAATTTCTTAAAGACATCCAAATCGCGTTTGGCTTCTTTGACGAAAATCACGCGTGAATTTTTTAATTTTGTCGCGAGAGTCTCGATTTTTTTAAGCGCGACCTGACCGCAATCAATCCAGAGTTTGGGTACGCCGTGATCACCCGGAATCATCAAATCCGGTTTGTAATGCATCTCCGCGCTGACTTCGACTTTTAAATCCTCGGTGTAATAAAGTAAATAAGCGAGTAATTTTAAAACGATATGATTGCGGAGCTCGCAAAGATCTTTGACCAAAATAAGTTTTGTTTGAGGAGGAATTTTCGGCGCGCAAACTTCAAACGTGAATTTTTCAATCATAGGCGGGCATTATAGA
>CAZSVD010000141.1:0-6124 GCA_964610145.1 uncultured bacterium
ATAGGTTCTTTTGGCATCAGCAATGTCAGCCGCCTTGGCCCCCGCTTCACGTACCGGAGCAGACGTCCCTTTTCGCAACCTCACTAAAATCTCTAAAACGGGATCCGCCTTATCTTCAAAACTCGCAATTAACTCTTTCAGATCCGATGCGCCCGCCTCAAACTTCTTAAGCGCGTCCCATTGCTGTTCACTTACTTTTGGATTGGCCCCAACCACCAGCCCACTCCCCTCTTTGAGCTCAAAATCATATTTCCGATTCAACTCAATTACACTTCTTTCCTTTTCACTATACCGGGATAAGTCCTCTTGATTCATTTGCCCTATCAATGTCGCCATGAACGCAATCATCGTGCTCATGTCAGGATCACGCCATGTAATACCAACAGAAAGCATGACATTTGAAAGCATAATACGAATCAGATAGAGTTGAATCGCTCGCGGAAAGGCACGGTTTACCCCTTCAAAATCCGCAATAATACTCACTTCCCGGCCCGGTTCAGAACTCCCATGGGGCTTATGCAGTGTTGAAACACCGCGCCGGTTCAGCTCCGTTAAAGCGGCAACATAAGCATCGGCGTGTTCATTATCAACCACTTCATCATTAACATAAAAGACTCTTACCGGATTCTGGTTGATATATATAATTCCATCCTGAACACTGGATAGCTCAACCTGCTGAGTTTCCGCGCGCACCCATTGTTTGACACCAATATCATTTTCTTTTTCTTCAAAACGGCTGATTGAAATTTTTCCATTTTTATCGGGGATGGCAGAATCAATGCGCCAAGCACCCTGCATGTAAAGCGATCGCTCAATCAGCGTATCAAAATTCAAGCTAACAACATTTAAAATATCAGGAGAGCCCGCTGGCCTTCCGTCTTTCGTTCGCGGATCCATTAATTTGGCCAAGTTGATGTGGTTTTCAGCAGGCTTCGCGGACTCAAGTGCACTGAAAGATCCCAGAAGTTTCCCTCCTAAAATCTCATAAAGCGTAAGCATGGTTCGCTCGGGAGAAATACGCCAATTTTGATAGAGAATATTTGTCACATAATCAACCTCTTCCTGGGATACACCGGCATTCGCAAAAATCTTTTTTACGATATCATTGCGGAGCGTATACCAATCCGGCAACCCCGACTCCATCGATGTACCGGCCCCCCAATAAAATGAAACTCCGGCTTGCTTGCTGCTTTCTTTTGCATCTTGAATGATATAACTCAACCGCTTAGCAGCCTCGTCCGCAGTCAAACCAAATTTCATCTCCTTAGCACGGATAACCTGTCGCCAAATGGGCTCATCCTTTGATATTTCTTCGGGTGCTTGCTCTAACACCTGCCCAAAAGAACGGCTCACCAAACTATTATTTTTAAAACCATCCTGTCCGTCGTACTGGCCAACAAACTTCCAAACGACATGTGTTGCTTTCGACATGAAATGGGCAAAAGCCTCACGCCCCTGAGGCAAGCGATTCGAACTAATTCTTGCAAGAATCAAAGCATTCACAACGGCATCTTTCTGTAAACTCATCAAAAAAAGACGCTGTTGTTCAGCGGGGCCTTCTATCTCTTTACCATTGGCGACCGCCTTTGATTTTTTCTGTACATTTGCATCCGTACTTAGTTGAATTTTATTTTCAGCTTCTTTCCAGAGCACATCCCATGGCTTTGCCAAAGAATTAAAAATAACCAGCCCCTCCGAAGCAGTTTCGACTAAATGTGCTGCCTTATCAGATAATTCAGCCTCATTGACCTCTTGACCTTTTTTAGAGGCAATCCAACGCAAATGCGATTCATAAAATTTTTGGCGATTTGCCTTAGGAATGTTTTTAAAAAAAATCTTAAATGCACCGGGCGTCTGTTGTTTCGCTCTATAGTTTTCAACGGTAACCCCTGACTGAACAAACTTGTCTAAGTCTGTCCCAGACAAACCGGCCTCTTCCCCCATAAACCTCAACTCCGCTTCATTTTTTGGCAGAAGCGCAATCATCTCATCCGTTAACTCGCCGCCAACAAACGGATCCGTCTCATCAAAAATTTGGTCGTGCATACTTTGGTAAAATGGCCGTCCTTTGGCATCCTTCTTCTTAACATCCCGCTTGGCATAGTAATAACCTTGGTTGTGAACCACAGGCGCATAGTATTCGAGCATTTCACGCGTAATTTCCTGTCCCACTTCATCCGCAAAAGCCCGCACCTTCGCGTAATACAAATCGAAAGTCTTTTCATTCCATTCATTCGGTGAATCACCGGCTTTTTCAACCGCATCCATCAAAGGACGTAACACGCCGTCATAAAACAAATCATATTTACTGTCACCCACAGCTAAAACAGATTGCTTCGCATCCCAGGTTCCGCGCAAAATTCGGATTTGACTGTATGCGGGAGCGGAATGACCGGTCTTTTCATATTGAATCCATTGTGCATACTGTTCTGCCATTTCGCGCGGAGTCAGTTTGTTCAACATCTCCGTAACCGATCTTAGATTTGTAGGTTCTTCAAGATTCTTCAGAAGAGATCGGAAACTTATCGACGCTGAACTTCCCGTATTGAAGCCTTTCGAGACTTGGATCACATAGGCTAATAATTTGATTTGTTGGGTTAAGGTCAGGACACCGGGCAACCTGGCATGCCAGATTTGAAACTGCGTCGCACCTTGTCCGGAGAAGTCTTTGATAAACTGATCACGATCCGCCTGATTAATCTTTCCATCACTGCCTTTGAAAGCATCATCAAGCGCTTGATTCAATTGATCTTGCGTCGGCGGCCTATCGGGATTTAACCGGTTCAATTTTTGAAAAATAACGGCGCGGGCTTCGCGCGACTCAGAACGCTGTTTCCGTTCTTTCTCACGAAAGGGATTCAGCATAATCCGATAAGCCTGGATCGTATGCGAATAAGGTTCCATTCCTCGCGCTTGAGCATTCTCATGCTTAGTAATAAGCCCGCGCGACGCAAACCACTCTTTCCACTCTGCGGACATATTATCCACCTTCAGCGGAACCCTCAGAGAGGATCCAATCGGCTCAATAATTAAATCTTTACCGTATTGGGCAATATATTGCTCCAAATCCACTTCTGTGAGGCTGCTGACATGCATAATAATTTGAGCGTTTGGATTTTCATTGTTAAGTTTTTCCGCAGCATGCTCAAAAATCTCACGAATCAATCCCGTGCCCCCGTAAGGATTATTTTCCTTCTCCTTTGACTTTAAAAAGTCAGGTATTGGAATGTAAGGCGGATTGACGACGATTAAATCAAATTTTCCGTTAGTTTCAGCCGGCCCCTGAATTGCCGCAAACCCAGCCCCTACAAGAGAGTGCTCTTGAAAAGTGCCTTCGCCTCGACTTTTTCTGACAGCCTCTTTTGCAACTCTCAGGGCATAAGGCAAAATATCGGTATAATACAAATGCTCAAGTCCCGGAATGCCGGCCAAAAGTGACGCCAAATATCCTCCACCCGTTCCGACTTCCATGGCAACTTTCACCGGATGTTCGGTCTGACGCTGCAAAGATCGGATCAAGTCACTCACGTATCGAGCCAGCTCGACCGTATCAATCATCGTGCCCCATATATCTCGATCTACAGAGCTATCTTCAATGTTAATTTTTTTCTGTCCCAAAGGACCAGATCGAATTGCGCGTTTACCTTTCGTTCGATTCCAATCATACATGGCCTCAATAAGATCTCTTTCTTTTTCCGACTTGCCTTGCAAAAGAAAGGGTTTTGCGTTTTGAGACGGAGTCATCAAAATCTGTTCCTCCATAATTCCATTTTTCCCGCGCGGATTAATTTCCAAGAAAGGCTCAACTTCACCGCGGTCAATTTTTTCGGCAAAGTCTTCAGCAGAAAGATTCGCAGGGGCATCGTAATACCGAATAAACTTGTAATCGGGATCGACATCGATAAAAAGCGGCTGTGAATTCGAGTGCGGTGACTCGGGAACTTGAACCTCACGCACCGTTCCCATAAAAACATTCTCTTCCGGCTTCATTTCAACGCCTTGTTGAGCCAGAGAATCGCGAAACTTCGCATCCTGATCCAAGCCAGCAGTTTGTTGACTATTGTCAGCCCCTGCAGCTTTCTGAGCCTCTCTATTTCTCGTTTCCGATCTGGATTTCTTGAACAAATCCGGTAGTTTTGCCTCAACCGCGACTCGCCCCGAATCTATTAAAGCAATTCTCTGCTCGCGGCTTAAAACATCGGCAATCCCTACACCTTCTACCGAAATTGGAATAATCTTAACGTTATTCTTTTCTGCTAAACGACGTTCTACATGCCGACGCAACCCTGTTTGCATCGCAGTTTCAATGAGGTGAATGACAATGTTAACGATTGGAAAATTAGTCAGCATTCGCATAAGCTTTCCAAAAAACCGCTCTTTAAATTCACTCGGAACCTGACTTTCTGATTTCTTTGACTCTATCAAAAAGCCAACAACAGGCTCCCGATTTTGATCGAATGGAAATAAGGGCAAATTGCTCAGCGCGACTGCACCGTCAACAACTCTCAGCCTGACTGGCTTCCCTTTGTAAACACCATCCCAGTTGTAAACTTCAAAAAAGAGCGGCAGCCCCATGGACATACGCACGGCCGCCGATAATTTTAGGTCAGGCGTGTTTTCAGCGTTAAAAACCAGCTCTTCGTTATTGGAAATATCACTCGCAACGACCGTGAGCGGAATTTTAACGTCTTTAAGCGTCGCGTTTGGACCGAGCTTTTTAGAAAATTTATTCTCCAACCATTCTTCTAAATATTTTCCTTGGTAGCCGCCGCCGCGGATCAGCAGGTTAATCCAAGCAGGCAACCATCCCCATCGCGCATCTCGAAAAGGCATCAAATCTAATTCTGCCAGCATATCGCTTATTTCATCCGCTGTATAACCCACTGCGACTAAACTTGCCAACAAAGCTCCAGCTGAGGTGCCCGCGACGCGCTTTATTTTGACACCGGCCGTCTGAAGCGCCTTGACGCCACCGACTTCGGGAAGAACCTTCATTCCGCCACCCTCAAAAGCGAGATTGATCGATCTTGGTCTCAAAAGCGCAGACTTCCTAATTTTGTTTTCGCTTGAAAACTTTTTCCAGCTTTCAATACGCAGATTGAGTTCTTTAACTTGCTCGCCAAGCAAGTTTTCAGCCAGATTCAAAACCTCCGCTTCCTCCGCTTCCGATGCTGCCTGATCATAGGCGTTCAGCAAATACTCGGTTTTCTCAGCAATTGTTTTAGCTCGAGCCGCAAAGGTCAAATAATCAACAAGACCCAAGTCTTCATGATTCATGTTATCGTAATCCAGAAAAACAGTTTTTATATCGAGGCCGACACTTACTGCATGCGTATTTTTTTCCTGATCATCGACAAACAAAACTTTTCCGTAATCCCCCCTTGATACGCCATTTTTTATCAAATCAGAATGCATCAGCATGGCTTTTTCTGCCCCCGGAGCTCCCGAAAAAATTGTGTCATCGAGAATTTCTTTTTCAAAGAAACGTATCCGATCAATCGCTTGTTTTTGATAAATTCCGACAGTTCCAAGCATCGCCTCGGTTTGACTACGAAGATCCTTGGATCGTCCCGTTAAGCCAATAATTTTCACTCCTAATTTTTTAAGTTCCACCAATCTCTCAACGGTCAATCCCGCTACAAGTTCATAAAATCCATTTTGAATCATTTGTTTTTCCCGTTCGGCAACAAAAGCATAAACTCTTTTTCTGGCTTCATCATAAGCCGCTGTTTCGGTAAGGCTACCGGTTTCACTCATCAACTGATTTGCCATAGCTGTCACCAACCGTCTAATTTGTTCTTCTGAATTGTGATATCCGCGAGAGCCTTGACGACGGTCGTTCCGGTGTCGTTCGCACCGACCAGTGAAAGCTGCATATCGCCATCATAGGTCGTGAAATCAGACCCTACCGACCAATCAAGCGTAATCTCGGTTGCGGATTCCGTCGCCAATATCTCCGGCGAGAGCACCGCAATATTCGTCGCCGTGTACGTCCCGCGAACGCGCCACGACAGGCCGGTTAAAGACGGATCGAGCACGAACCGAATGACGGGATACGACGAATCGCCTTGCACCAAGACGGTGCGGATGCCAGAAACATCGATTTCGGAGTTTTCAACGTTTG
>CAZSVD010000142.1:0-8343 GCA_964610145.1 uncultured bacterium
GCCGGAAACAATCACGAGAATCGGACAAATCAGCATGATCGTCAAATAATCAGCAAGTTTACGGTCCCAAGTGCGTTCTTTTTTCGCGACAAAAATATGATTAAACGACTTCTCAATATTTTGTAAAACCTGAATCACCGACCAAAATAAAAGCAGGATACCGATTCCCGCGATCACGCCGCCTTTGGTGTTTTGCAACATGGTCTCAGAAAACTCCACCACGCGCTGAAGTACTTCCTGTTGAGCGTCCATGTCCATCAACCGGTCATGAAGCATTTTTTCAAGACCAAAGCCCTTCGCGATACCAAACACCATCGCAAAAACAGGCACAATCGAAAGCAAAGAAAAAAAAGTCAAAGCGGAAGCATGCAAGCTGCATTGGTCTTTAACAAACTCGCGGAAAGAGAGAACAAGAATACGCAATGTGCGCAATAGCCCGGACTTCGGCTGAGGAAGCCTTTTAGCCCGAATCCGCCACATATCGCGGGAAATAAAGCAAATTAATTTCTGAATCATGTTGTCAATCTATCTGGATTCGGAAAGCAATCAAGTAAAAAGTAGCCGAAATGAAAATTTATTGCTTTTGACTGAGCAATTCGCCGATTTTTGAACCTACCAGAAAAGCCGCTCCCCTCACAGCATCGGCATTCCAGTGACTATCATCAAGCTGATAGAGCAATTCATCAGGATTGGTTAAATGTCTCTGACGAAAAACGTCCGTTAAATCAATCGCAGGCACTCCCCGCTCATTCAACTTGCGCACCAAAGTCGAAAGCACCGTTGGTGCGCCCAAATTACCGCGCAATTTCTCGGGAAGCCAATCCCAGTAAATCGACTCCTTAAGAGGAATAGGCATATAAATCATCAAAATACCACGTTGCGCAAGCTCAAGCTGATACGCCTGAATGGCTCTCGCAATTTGATCCAGCCGTTCAGGCTGATGATCCAATTGATGCAGCAAACTCACTTTCTCAGTGCGAAAGAGCATTTTCTTTTCAGGATTTAAAACAGTGCCATCCACTCCGTGCCCAAAAATTTTTAGCCAGGCAACACGCACGATATGTGAAAACAAAAATGGTTTTTTCAATATATCTTTATAAGCAATTTGCCAGCTTAAAGGCCACTTACGATACTCAGAACAAAAAAAGCTTTCCTTGGTGCCGGCATTTATTTCATCCTGCCGCTGCGCGCTTTCCAGCACATCCTGCAAACGATGAAGCTGATAAATTGCGGGCCAAAAATTGATGTTACTCTCGTTATCCGCCATGATCACAATTTTGGGCGGATTACTTTGAAAGCGGGGGCTGCGGATGAAGCCATTCAAATTATCCGGCGCCCAGGAGTAACTATCCACATGCGTCAACGACTGCAAAACAGCCGTAAAAGTTTCATCCTGCGCAAGTGCCGATCCCACAATATCAGAGTCTCCGACAACAACGATGCCGTAGTTTTTATCCGGCGAGTAGTTCTTGTTACGAAAACCAAGAGAATCCGTATACCAATCCGCGTTTTTCTTAACCGCGTAACGGCTATGCCCCGACAAATCGCCCGCTTCAATACGTTTCAGAAAATGATCGGGATAAAAAACCGTGCGGGGATCATCGCTTCGAGTACAGACTCCGCGATCAAGCAAAGTCTCCCAACAGCGAAAGGAATACCAATCGAGCGGAATCAAAAGTTTCCCGACAATAACGGGCAAAAGCGTTAAAGTAAAAAGCAGTGCGGTATTTTTGATTAATTTTTTAAATTCAGGAGTATTCGTCTTCATGAATCTTTAGAATTGAAAATAAATAAATTGCTGCGCTGCGCCTGATCCGAAATCAAGCATCAGATGAAAAATTAAAGCGTAAACCGTCCACTTCAGGACCGGGTGAATACGGCGCAAGGCCAACAAATCCCCCTTTTGAAACTGTAAAATCTGTGCCGCCATAAGCAGCCCGATAAGCACCGTCATTCTTTCCCATCCGGGAAACTGAAATAATTCGAAAAAGTGAAAGTTAAAAAATAAACTCTTCAACATCATGCCAATTTGAGGCAAAGATTTTGCCCGAAAAAAGAGCCAGCCCAAACAGACCAGGTGAAAAAAGAAAACCGTTTGAAAAAAAGAAATCAAACTATTGGGCGATGAAGCAGCCGAGGATCGCGGCTTTTCAAATAGCTTATAAACAATCAAAAGCATTCCGTGAAAAGCGCCCCACAAAACGAAATTCCAAGCGGCACCATGCCAAAGTCCACCTAAAAGCATTACGAGAAAGAGATTGCGGAAGGTCTGAAATGAGCCGTTCCTGTTTCCCCCCAAAGGAATATAGAGATAATCGCGCAGCCATTGCGACAAACTGATATGCCAGCGCTGCCAAAATTCGCTCGGAGTTTTTGAAAAATACGGCAAATTAAAATTAAGCATGATATCAAAGCCCATCATTTTCCCCAGCCCTCGGGCCATATCCGAATATCCCGAGAAATCACACAAAATCTGAAAACTAAAAGCATACACAGCCAACAAGACATGCGCGCCGCTTTCAACTTGCGAAGCGGAAAAAACAGGCTCCACAAGCCGCGCCAGCTGATCCGCGATCACGATTTTCTGAAAAAGTCCCCAGAAAAAAAGATAGAAACCTTCATAAAATTTTTCATAAGTCAGCGTCCGCGGAGAAAGAATTTGCGGAACCAAGTGCGTTGCCCGCTCAATCGGTCCCGCAACCAATTGCGGAAAAAAACATACAAACAGAACAAAATCCGAAAACTTTTTGATCGGCTGTAAATCACGGCGATAGACATCGATGGTATAGCTCATAGCCTGAAAGGTATAAAAAGAAATTCCCACGGGCAAAACCACGTTCAGCACCGGCAAACTCACCGGAATATGCAGCATCCCCAACAACCCTTGCAAATTTCCGCTAAAAAAATTGACGTATTTAAAAAATCCAAGAATAGTCAAATTAGACAAAATACTTAAAGCCAAAAGGAAGCGGCGAGGTTTGTCTTCGGCTGTCTCCCCGAGCTTACGCCCAATCATAAAGTCAATTGCCGTCGTGAGAAGCAGCAGAAGCAAAAACTTCCAGCTCCATACCCCGTAGAACAAAAGACTTGCCCCAAGCAATAACTTATTCTGAAGTGAAAAACTAAAACGGAGGTAAAGGCCGTAAACCACCAAAAAGAAAGCCGCAAAAATCCAGGAGTTAAAAAGCATTTGCCCTTTCGATATGAAGAGTAAAGAATCCGGCGATTACTCTATACAGAACCGGAATCGAATCAAGTGAATTATCGCAGATTACCCTAAATAACACGGGGTTGGTATGAGCGGATGTCTGTGGTATTATCTCCGCCCTATGTTAACAGCCAATGGCGTCACGATTCAATTCGGTCAGAGAGTTCTGTTCGACAATGTGAATCTTGCATTCACTCCCGGCAATTGCTACGGCATTATCGGGGCGAACGGATCAGGCAAATCGACTTTCATGAAAGTGCTCGCCGGAGACATCGAGCCTACCGCGGGTTCCGTTGCGCTAGGCCCCAATGAACGTCTCTCCATGTTACGTCAGGATCAATTCGCCTTCGATGAATTCACTCCCGTCAACACCGTAATCATGGGACACAAAAAACTTTATCAGGTCATTCAGGAAAAAGACGCGATTTACGCCAAGCCTGATTTTGGCGATGCGGATGGTGCGCGCGCCGCGGAACTTGAAAGCCTTTTCGCCGAAATGGACGGATGGAACGCCGAAGCGGAAGCCGAAAAACTTTTAAGTGAACTCGGAATTCCTGAAAAATTTCATCGCGATCAGATGAAAAATCTGAAAAGTGATCACAAAGTGCGCGTATTGCTCGCACAAGCACTGTTCGGAAATCCCGACGTGCTTCTGCTCGACGAACCGACGAACCATCTTGACGTTGAAACCGCCATGTGGCTTGAAAATTTTCTCGCAGAATTCAAAAACACCGCCATCGTGGTTTCGCATGATCGCCATTTTCTTGATCAAGTATGCACACATACTTGTGACATCGATTTTGGGAAAATCACCTTTTTCTCGGGCAATTACTCATTCTGGAAGGAATCCAGCGAACTCGCGCTTCGCCAAAAAACAGATAAAAACAAAAAAATGGAAGATAAACGCGCCGAACTGCAGTCTTTCATCGCCCGCTTTAGCGCCAACGCATCGAAAGCTCGGCAAGCGACCTCGCGCAAGAAGATGCTTGAAAAATTAACGCTTGAAGACATCAAGCCTTCGAGCCGCAAATACCCTTTTATCGGCTTTAACGTTGAACGCGAAGCCGGAAACGATTTGCTTTCGGTTAATAAATTAAGCAAATCCATCGACGGCAAGGTCATGTTTAAAAATCTGAATTTTGAAATTCACAAAGGTGACAAGGTTGCCTTCTTCGGCCGCAACGATCTTTCGCGCACAACTTTCTTTCAGGTGCTGACAGAAGAACTTTCCGCCGACGAAGGTACTTTTAAATGGGGCGCTTCCACAACGCGCTCCTACTTTCCAAAAGAAAACAAAAAATATTTTGACGTGGATCTTTCACTCATCGACTGGCTGCGCCAGTTTTCGAAAGAAACACATGAGCAATTTATTCGCGGATTTCTCGGACGCATGCTTTTTACGGGGGAAGAAAGTTTAAAGAAAGTGAATGTTCTTTCCGGCGGTGAGCGCGTGCGCATGATGCTTTCTAAAATGATGCTCGTGAACGCAAATGTATTGATCATGGACGAACCGACCAACCATTTGGATCTGGAATCGATCAGCGCGCTGAACGATGGCTTGCAAAAATTTAAAGGCACCCTGCTTTTCTCGACGCAGGACCATCAATTTATCCAAACCGTGGCTAACCGTATCATTGAAATTTCTCCGCTCGGCTACATTGATAAAAGCGGCGTCACTCTCGATGACTATCTTGCCGATCCGGATATCCAGCAAAAACGCGCTCTGCTCTACGCCGACACTGCGCAGACTGCTTCCTAAGAATTTTTGCCTGATCCCAGGCTTCACAAAATCCTCTTTTGAGCCGATAATTCTCGTTGAATTATGCATCCATTTAAGTCCCGAAGCGGGGTTGTTTTACTCATTTTAGGAGTCATGGTTTCATCCGCGGCCTACGCCACGGAAAGCGATCAGAATGCGTCTGCCCTGAATGATATTGCTTCTCAGGTCGACGTCCTAAAAAGCCAAAGCAAAAAGCCGCTTCAACTTGATCAAAAACCTGTTATTGAGGAAAAAGTATCCACCGAAACTGAATCTTCCGCCGGTGGAAATCTTTTTTTAAAGGCAATTACTTTTCAGGGAAATCAAATCATAGGAACGGATGAACTGCATCAAGTCACCGCACCCCTCGAAGGACAATCCATTTCTTTTGAGCAATTACGTCAAGCAGTCAAAAATATTACTGCCTTATACCGTTCGCGGGGATACCTTCTCTCGCGCGCCTATCTGCCGCCTCAAAAAGTAAAGGATGGGAATGTCGTCATTCAAATTCTTGAAGGAAAAACCGGCAATGTTAAAGTCGAGGGCAATCGATGGTTTAATGAACGTATCTACAAAAAATTCTTTCAAGATACCGGCTCACAAGATATCTTTTTATATAACGATCTCGAAAGTTCGCTTTATTTTTTAAATCAAAAATCAGATCGTCAAGCGAAAGCCTATATTGAGCCCGGAAAAGAGCCCGGAACCGCCGATATCACATTAAAAGCCCAGGAAAAATTCCCGCTGCATCTTGCTTATGAGTTCAATAATCGCGGCACCAAGTTTACCAATCATGCGCGCAACATGTTGCATTTTAGTGATACAAATTTATTGGGATTCGACGACACCTTGAATGGTGGATTTTCCATGGCTGAGCAAGCCGCTTTCCGCGCGACCTGGCTTCAGTACACCCTTCCGATCCAATCTACCAAAACCGAGTTTGGAATTAATTGGAGTTTAGCCCGAACACGTTTGACGCGGGAGTTGCGCACCTCCGATATTGAAGGAAAATATTTTGAAATTACGCCAAGCATCACCCAGTCGATTATCACCCGTCGCACCTTAGAATTAAAATGGTTTGCCGCATTTGAAATCAAGGATTCAAAATCCACTATCGCAGATGCTAAAAACTATTTCGACCGTATGCGCGTCATTCGCACAGGGCCTCGCTTCAGTGTTCAGGATTGTTTCGGAAAGACCATTGTTTCAGCGGACACACATATTGGTCTGGGTAATTTTATGGGTGGACTTGAAAAAGATTCTCCGAATGCCAGCCGCGACGGCGCAGGCGGCGGCTTTGCTTATTACTCCGGCTCAATTGCCCGTCTGCAACGCATGCCGTTCAACTCATTTTTAACGTTACAGACGAGCGGACAATGGTCCCCTGTCACGCTTTCATCTCTTGAGCAATTTCGCGCAGGCGGAATGTCCTCCGTCCGCGGCTATCCTGAGTCTGACAGTTCCGGCGACCGCGGATACACCGCTTCCGCCGAACTCAATTTTCCGGTTCCTTTTGTTCCACGCGAATTTAAAATTCCTTACGCGCACAAAAAATTCAACGAGGTTTTCCGGCTGGTGGGATTTTATGATTTAGGCGAAACCGCTTATCGCGGCCGCGCTCGTCCGACAGAAGAAAAAAACCGATTCCTTATGGGAACCGGTTTTGGAACACGCATTAATTTCGACGAATATTTAAATTTACAGCTTGATGTGGGCTATCCCATCGGAAATAAATCCACCGATGAAGACCGCGCTCAACTTCATCTTTCCGTACGATCCGGTTTTTAATTTCCGCTTAAATCAGTTCAACACCATCGCCGGTGTCGCGCATACCATTCGCCTCGGTCAAATTTCCTTGGTTAATTTGATAAATGGTATTTGGAATAAAGATGGTCGAGCTGAAATTGTTGGGAGAGTTATTTTCCGGAGCCGGAGAATCATTCGCATGGTTAGATTCGGAATCTGAATTCTCGGACGGATTGCTTGTATTTTCCGGCGAATTAAAATTTAAATTCGTAAATGAAAATGGTGAATTCGTGTTCACTGTAAAGGAATTAATCGCGTTTTGAGTTGCCGTTGTGCCTGTTGCGATCTGCTCTTGAGTTACCGTATTTTGCTGAACTACAACCGGCGTAAACCAACCTGTTGTCCCTCCTAAATCAATTGAGTTGAGCGGATCGATCGGCAAGGTTAATCCGCTGGAACCATCTGTCATCGTATTATTTTGAACACTTAAATAATCGCCCGTAAATGTTGCGGCGCCCGTTAAATTAAAACTTGCCGTTCCGTTCAAAATCACCCGATCATCCGCATCCAATCCATCCAAAGTTAATGCGTGCGTCACAGTCTGAGTGCTTCCTGATGCAAGCGATAAAGTCCGTGAAGTTCCGTCATTTGTTGCATCAATCTTCGTAAGATTATAAAAAGTTGTGCTTCCCGACATACTTTGGTTCACGCCGTCTAAAGTGACGGTTCCCGTCCCTGCGTTAAATGTTCCTCCCGTATGATTAAAATTTCCGGCGACATTCATGTTTGTCGGCGCGGTAAATGTTCCAGCTGATTGGGTGAAAGAACCATTGACATCCAAATCAGATCCGGCTGTAAATGCGGCCGAGCCGCTCAGCACCAAATTGAAATAATCATTTACTCCAAAATCTTTTATAATCGGACTACCGCTGTCATTGTATTCCCAGGTTCCAGAGTCCGTATCTTGAACTAGCCCAGCAATCGTTTCCGAACCTCGCAATTGGATTATTCCCTCGTTAGAAAAAGCAGCTCCGGTCATATACCAATCGTGCGAGTTAAGGCTAAGAGTTCCTGCTCCATTAGAAAAACTTCCATTTACATCCATTGCATCCAAAAGCCTGACAGCGCCTGTTCCGGAATGCGTAATTCCGTCAAAACTATTTCCACCCGAAGTAATGTCTTGCGTGCCAGATCCATTCAAAACTAAGGTTCCGGTATTAATTGCTCTGCCGCCTGCCCCGCCAAATCCGGGACTACCCACGGAGCCTGCGCCGGCACCAAAATCTCCTGACTCACTTCCAAAACTACCATCTGCTCCTGCGTTGCCCGGTTGTAAATTCACATTCCCGCCAACACGAATTTTGCTGGCACCGGCATTCATAACAGCATTGCCACCCACACCGCCATTTCCGCCGAGCCCGCCCTCAGCGTTGCTCAAAGTATCCGCCGCAGCAGCTCCTCCATTTCCTCCATTACCGCCGCTCCCGCCAACCATAGTTAAATTACCAAGAATGGTTGTTAAACCTGATCCCGCATTAAACGTTGTATCTAAACCCGCCGCACCAGCAGCCCCCGCTGCTCCTTGGCTGCAATTTCCATTTCCATCGCAATAGCCATCGGTTCCGTTACT
>CAZSVD010000143.1:0-8579 GCA_964610145.1 uncultured bacterium
GGGATTTTTAACCAAGGGTTCCTTGGCTAAAAATGATAAAGAGACAACAGCGGCGGGCTCAGGCAAGAAAAAAGATTCGTTTAATTGGTCGGATTGGTGGGAAGATAAGTCTGCGGATAAGAAATCAGCTGAACAGGCACCCGCGGCAGCGTCTCAGCTAGCCATGCCCGCTGACAGTGAGCAGCAGCTTGAGTCTGCACCCCAAGATTCGGAACCTTCTTCGCAAACGCCGGAGCAACATCCTACAGAAAGCGCGGTTTCCTCCTCATCAGACGAAGAGAATTCTACTGCTAAGGAAGATTCATTATTTCCTGAAAATGACTCCAATACCGATTCTATCTCGGATTTACCCTCCGCAAAAGAAAAAGACCAGGCTGACAGCTGGTGGTAGCCTTTGGCTTGATGGTCTTGCCAATAGACAAATTTTTTTAACCTTACTTTTCCTGTAAAAGGCCAGTTTTCGAGGCGGTTGATCAGGATTAAGTTTAAGCCCCAAAAGACGTTAATTCTTCCGTGCTTTAAGTCACTTTTTGATATAATCCCATCTTTATTGCGCCTTATTTTGGGCGCTTTTCAAGGAGACTTTGAATTATGGTTATGAAGAAACGCCGCCTGCAACTTTTCTTTATTGAAAATGGTGGAACCATTGGCGTTATTATCGGCACGCTCATTTTGATCGGCCTTTGCGCGTGGGGATTAATGAGCCTTGAAAGTTATTATCGCAATATTACTTTAGCTCAAATTCCGCTTAACTTTCTTTCCGTCATCGTGAACGCGGTGGTCTTTGCCTACATTTATATGAACATGATGGGGCGCGGTTTTTCCGGAATCGGAAAGAAGGGTGTCAAAGCGCATGATGTGAATATTAAATTTGACGATGTGGTGGGCATTGATGAAGCCAAAGATGAGTGCCGTGAAGTCGTTGATTTGATTAAGGATCATACGCGTCTCAAAAATATCGGCGGAAAGATTTTGCGCGGCGTTTTGATGATCGGCCCTCCGGGATGCGGAAAAACGTATATCGCGAAAGCCATTGCCACTGAAACAGGGCTTCCTTTTCTTTCCATGGCCGCGAGTGAATTTAATGAAGTGTTCGTGGGTGTCGGCGCGAGCCGTATTCGTCAGCTTTTTAAGAAAGCCCGCCGATTAGCTTATGGTTATGGCGGCTGTGTTATTTTTATCGACGAACTTGATGCGATGGGACAAAAGCGTACCTTTAGCCAGTTCGGCAGCGGTGAGGGGAATACGACTCAAAACCAGCTGCTTGTGGAGCTGGATGGATTGGGCGGCGGCGCTTCAGAAAATATTGTTGTGATCGGAGCAACTAACGCATCTGAAGATATTTTGGATCCGGCTTTATTGCGTCCCGGCCGTTTGGACCGCAAGGTTTATATCAATAAACCTAACCTTGAAGGTCGTGAAGCTGTTTTTAACCTTTATCTGAAAAAGATCAAGCATGACGCGAGTGTTGATTCCAAACGTCTGGCACGCCGCGCGATCGGATATTCTCCCGCGGAAATTGAAAACGCCGTGAAAGAATCCGCTTTGGTCGCGACTCGCAATAAGCGTGATGTGGTGACTTGGGCCGATATGACGGAAGCTTTGGACCGCATTGAGCTGGGTTTTAAAGTGAAGCTTTCGATTAACTCCAAAGAACGTGAAATGACGGCTTATCATGAGACCGGACATTTGATCACAACTTATTTGCTTCATCCGCGTGATGATGTTTTTAAGGCTTCGATTCTTCCGCGTAAAAATACGCTGGGCGTGGTTTATCATGTTCCCACCGAAGAATGGCATTCTCAGGACAAAGAGACGCTTTTGGCGCAAATTAAGATTGCCTTGGGCGGATTTGCCGGCGAACGCGTGAAATACAACACATCCACGTCGGGGGTTTCGTCTGATTTTAAATCCGCTATGGGTGTGGCGCATACCATGGTTTGGAGATTGGGTATGGGAGCTTCCAATCTGGTAGGTGATTTTACGATTGTTCCTGAAGGGCAGCTTTCAAAGGAAGTTGTGACTCAGCTCAACATGGATACGCAAAAAATTCTTTCGGATGCTCTGAATGAAGTTGAAGGGTTACTGCGTAAGGAAAGTGCGCTTTTTGAGCGTTTTGCGCAGGCGCTGATTGCTAAAGGTGAACTTCAATATGACGAAATCGAATCTATTTTCGCGGAGTTTGGTAAAGCCAACCCAAGAAAATTCGGAAAAGTTCCGGCCGCGGATTCAAAATATTTGCCGCCTTCAAGGAACTGAAGATTTTTAATCCGAATGTTTCGTCAAGGTTCGTCCATTCGATCCGGTCTTCAGCGATTTAATTTCCAAAGCCGCGCAATTGTTTTCACATTTTGCGCGGCTTTTTTTTGCTTCTTTCTGTCAGCTTGTCTAAAAAGCACTTATCCCGAAAACTACGTTAAAGAATCTGTTCTTAAAATTTTGAAAACGGAGTACAACATTCCGCTTGCGCAGGTGGAGATTACAGGCAAAACCATTCATCTTTATCTTCCTGTGGAACGACTCTTTACCGCGGATTTGGATGATATTAAAGTAACTTACATTAATTTGCTGGGGCTTCAGGTCAAAAACGGTTTTATCGTGGGGTTGGCCCGGATTCTTTCCGCTCCGCAGGACGGATACTGGGAAATGCTTGCCCGGATTTATCACGTGCCCGCGCTGCGAGCGTTTAAGATGAATTGGATTCATCATAAAACGGAAAAGAAAAAGATCGAAAAGATTCAGGATGCAATCGAGCTCCATCCGGAGGTTCAGGATGAAATCGGGCAAATGCTTTTTGCCGTGGCCCGGGTCGCGCGTAGCACGGATCGAAAGCTCGATTTCTATTCCGCTCAAATCACAGATGTGCGCTCAGGGCATGAATTTGTTTTGCAGGGGTATTTGCCTGACATGAACCGATTACAGCTTTTGGATATTTCGCAGGCCGAGTATCATAAGCGTATCCTCAAAGACACGCATGTGAATAGCCGCGCGCAAGTTCACTTTCCTGTGCGTAATTTTTTTCTGGATCTTAATCAAAAAACCCGCGAAGAAGTTAAGCAGAAATATTTTTCAAAACTTTCTACTCAGGATTGGCAGGATCGCTTTTATTTTCGTAATAAAGCGGGCACGGTTTTTCCCGTGTCCCAAATGACGTGGGAAGTGGAAGATGTCCGCAGCTTTTTAAGCCCCGCGGGCGGTCGCGCGTTGGTTTATGTTGAAGTTCAAAAACTTCCGCGGGACGCGCAAAGCACGGGAAAGCTCGTTGCGTCTCAGGAAAAATTTTTGTTTGAGATTCTGATGAAGGGAAAAGGAGTTCAAATTCTGCGCATCATTCCTTTTAGTTTGCTGAATGAAATCTTAGCCACGATGCCTGAGTTTAAAATGAGCGAAAAGTCATTGCAGGATAACATCAAGACATGGTCTTCCGAGTTTGAGCCTAAAGAATTGTTTTTCGAAGATTTTTTGGCGCGGCAAATGATGATGCGCCTGTACGAGCAGATTTATCAGGATGAGCGTATTGCCAATACATTTACGGATTTGCATTTTGAGGTGCGCTTTCGGGCTAAGCCGCGACGGGAATTTGTTTTTGAGGTTCAGGCGACTTTGAAAGATTCCAAAGTTTTGATCAACGGAAAATCATTGCTAGGGCATGAAGACATGGTTTATTTGGAGGACTTGTTCGCCGATCAGGCTGCGCTGATTTTTCATAATTATACCTACAAAGATTTTGATGATATGGCGATTGAGTTGCCCGCGGAAGGTGAGCGTTTGGTTGCGACTCCCGATGATTTGGAGCTCTTTCACCGCAAGAAGAAGAAGTTAAAAGAGATTCTTCGAAACGACGGAAGTGCCATTCCTCTTGAAGAGCAGGGCGTCTTAGCACGCTGATTTTAGCCTTTTTTGACTCAAATTTTGCCCATCCAAGAGCTTTAAAAACACCCTTGAATTTGCTATTATACGCGCCATGTTAAGCCTAAGCGCGCGTCAATCATTCATACTTAACCGGGTTGTGGATACTTATATTGAAACGGGCCATCCTGTTTCTTCGAGAGCCGTTGCTTATGCGAGCCCTTCTCCGGTTTCGTCCGCAACCATAAGATATGAAATGGGGGCGCTGGAGGAAACGGGTTATTTAGTTCAGTCGCATCATTCTTCCGGAAGAATTCCGACTGACCGGGGTTACCGGCATTATTTGAATTGTGGTGTCGAAGCTCGAGAGATGGAAGTTACCTCTTCACGTGAGCTTTCAGAGCGTTTTTTAAGCCGATTTAAAACGATGGATGATAAGGCTCTTTTTACACAGGAATTTACATCGGTTTTATCCGATCTTTCCGAGCAGTTGGGAGTTTTGCTTGTTCCGGATTCAGCTTCTGCCGATTGGGATGAACAAGATGTGCAAATGATTTCGCAGGGGTTGAGATACCTTTTGGAAAAGCCCGAATGCAGGGACGCTTCAACTTTAAAGCCGTTGGTCAGAGCCGTTGAAGAAAAGACAGCCCTAAAGAGCTGGATTCATGGACATGCCGCGGGGACTCAGCCACGGGTTTTTGTGGGCCAGGAGCATAACTTTGAAGATTTGGAAGATTACGCGATTGTGACGGCGCGTTTTGAATCAGGATTACCCAAAGGTGTTTCAGGCGCGATTGCGGTAATCGGTCTCAAGCGTATGGCTTATACCAAAGTATTGCCGATTGTGTCGGGAATGGCGCATTTAATGGGCGCCACCTTCCGTCAAATGCATCAAAACGATTGATAAACGAGGGTTTAAAATAAAAAATGGAAAACGAAGCGAAACAGGAAAATCAACCGGATGAAAAAATGGAAATCTCCCGTTCGGATTGGGAGAAGCTCCAAGCCCAATTAACTGAGCTTGAAGGAATGCGCGAAAAGCTTTTGCGTTCCGCGGCCGATTTTGAAAATGCCAAGAAAAGACTGGTACGCGAAAAAGAAGAATTTGTTAAATTTTCACAGGAAAGTCTTTTGGGAGATTTGCTTCCGATTTTAGATAATTTTGACCGCGCGGTCGGCCATCAGGCGAATTTAGAAGCTCTGGACGCGGAGGCGCTCAAAAAGCAGCTTAAATCATTGATGCAGGGAATGCAAATGGTCAAAAAGCAATTCTTGGATATTCTTCAGGCGCAGGGAGTAAAAACAATTTCCGCGCTTGGAGAAATCTATGATCCGCATAAACACGAGGTCATCGAGTATGTTCCGGGCGAAGGAAAACCCGATGAAATTATTACGGAAGTTCAAACCGGCTATCTTCTGCATGACCGCTTATTACGCGCCTCAAAAGTGCGCGTGCGCGCGCATCCTAAGACGACAGAAAACGAACCTTCTTAAAATCCTACCATGGCTGATAAACGCGATTACTACGAAGTTTTAGGTGTTGCCCGTACTGCCAACGCGGAAGAAATTAAAAAATCTTACCGTAAGGTTGCGATGCAATATCATCCCGACCGCAATCCTGGGGATCACGCCGCCGAAGAAAAATTTAAAGAGGCGGCTGAAGCCTATGCTGTGTTAAGTGATCCCGGTAAGCGGTCTCAATATGATCAGTTTGGCCACTCGATGGGGAATCGGGGCGGTTTTGGCGGCGGTTTCTCCGGAGACTTCGGGGATATGGGAGATATTTTTGAAGATGTTTTTGAGGGATTTTTTGGCGGCGGCGGTAGCCGTCGTAATCCGAACCGCGCGCAAAATGGCTCGGATCTTGAATATAAAATTGAAATGACACTCGAAGAACTTCTGATTCCTAAAAAAATTGATCTTAAAATTCCGCGTCTTGAAAATTGCACGGAATGTTCCGAGACAGGCGCGGCTGCGGGTTCTAAAAAAGTAACTTGTCTTGATTGCCGCGGCAGCGGCCGTATTCGTGTGAGCCAAGGGTTTTTTAACATGCAAACCACTTGTCCTCGGTGCCGCGGCGGGGGATCCATTATTGAAAAGCCCTGCGGATCTTGTTCCGGCGCCGGACGCGTGCGGGATACGCGTAAATTGGAAGTTAAAATTCCCGCAGGAATGGATCATGGTTCGAGATTGAAAGTCACGGGAGAAGGCGAGGCCGGCGTGAATGGCGGACCGCGCGGCGACCTTTATGTTCAGGTCTTGCTCAAAAAACATGATTTATTCGAACGGAATCATGAAGATATTCATTGCGAATGGAGCATTCCCTATACTGCGGCTGTATTGGGCGGGGTTGTTTCAGTTCCCACTTTAGAGAAAGAACGGGAACTCAAAATACCGGAAGGGACGGTTCCGGGGCGTGCGCTTAAAGTGGAAGGTGCCGGAATTCCATTTGTCCGTTCTCCCGAAAAACGCGGCGATTTATATGTGCATGTGCAAATCGAGGTTCCTTCCAAGGTTTCCAAGCGTGAAAAAGAGCTTTTGGAAGAGCTCGCGAAAGAGCGCGGTGAAAAAGTGAAATCTAAAAAAGGTTTGTTTTCCTGATGGAATATTTTGATTACCGCACACGGGTGATATACCGCGATACCGATAAGATGGGGATTAGCTACTATGCTAATTACTTTGTTTGGTTTGAGGCCGCACGCACGGAATACTTTCGCGCATTAGGTTTGCCTTATACGGAATGCGAGAAAAAGGGCATTTTTTTGCCTGTCATTGAAGCGCAGGCGAAATATATTGCTCCATCCACTTATGATGATGATTTGATTGTGCGTACAAGTGTCAGTAAATTTACCCCCAGCACAATTCGTTTTGAATATTTGGTGTTGAATGCGCGCACGCAAAAAACTTTGACGCAAGGGTATACGGTGCATGTTTTTGTCGATCGTGAAATGAGTCCGTGTCGTGTTCCCGCCGAAGTTGAGTCGCTCGTCAAAGTTTTTTCGCTGATTGAGACTAAGAAATAAATTTTTTGCGGTTGAGCGAAGTTCAGTGCAAAAAAATAGCAGAAAAATTTTGACGTCACGCGTCTGCAGTGTTAAAGTAACGCGCTTCTAAAGACCTTGTCCTGCGGGCTTTTCCGCGGGATGCTTTCCAAAAGGAATAGATGTCCGCAAATGAACGTGTGACGATTTTGGGGGATGGCGGTTGGGGGACTGCGCTTGCGCTTGTCAACGCGCGACGAGGAAATAATGTCCTGCTATGGTCCGCTTTTTCTGATTATGCCGCTCAGATGATTGAGCGCCGCGAAAACTTTAAGTTTTTGCCTGGCGTTTCGTTGCCGGCCAATCTTCAAATTACTTCCGATTTAGATAAAGCGCTTCAATTTTCTGAAATTATTGTTTTGGCCGTACCGACGCAGTTTGTCCGCAGTGTGCTGCAAAAGGTGCGCCCGCTTGTGCGCGGAAAGAAGATTTATGTCAGCGTTGCCAAAGGGATCGAAAAGCAGACCTGCATGCGCCCTTCACAGATTGTTTATGCTGAGCTGGGGGATGTGCCCCTTGTGATTTTAAGCGGTCCTTCCCATGCGGAAGAAGTTTCCCGCGGTATTCCTACTCTGGTTGTGGCGGCGTCAAAAAAAGCCGAGTATGCCACAAAAATTCAGGATGTATTTCGGGATAAGTTTTTTCGCGTCTACGTTCAGCAAGATCCAATCGGAGTTGAGCTCGGCGGAGCCTTAAAAAATGTTGTGGCGGTTGCTGCCGGTGTTTGTGACGGACTTGGTTTTGGTGACAATACAAAATCAGGATTACTCACGCGCGGATTATTTGAGATGAGCCGTTTAGGCGTTAAAATGGGAGCCAATCCCACAACTTTTTTTGGTTTGTCTGGTGCGGGAGATTTAATGACCACCTGTTTTTCCAATCACGGGCGTAATTTGTTTGTCGGGCGTGAGCTTGGTAAGGGTCGAAAAATAAAAGAGATTGTTGAAAATATGCAAATGGTCGCGGAAGGTGTGGCTTCAGCGGAAGCGGTGCATGAACTTGCGGGCCGCGAAGGAGTTGCATTGCCGATTATGGATGAAGTCTATAACATTCTTTGTCGCGATAAAGATCCGAAGCAAGCTGTGGCGGATCTTTTGGGTCGCGACGCACACGAAGAATGGAAGCAATATTAGTTTTTCTATCAACAACAAGCCTGAGCGGTGTTATTAAAAACTTCGCCGGGTATTTATAACCAGGAGAGCACAGTGAACAAAGCAGAACTTACGCAAGCAGTTGCGTTAAAAACAAAATTATCCAAAGCGAAAGCAGCAGAAGCGCTTAACGCGGCTTTTGACAGCATTCAAGCTTCCCTCAAAAAGGGCAAGAATGTGGCGCTGATCGGTTTTGGTACTTTCAAAGTTCGCAGCCGCAAGGCGCGTACAGGTCGTAACCCTCAGACAGGCGCTACGATCAAAATCAAAGCTTGTAAGATTCCTGCTTTTTCTGCTGGTAAGGCACTTAAGAAGGCTGTTAACTAATTTCAGCTTTTATCAAAGCCGCGCGTGGTTTTCCGCGCGCGGCTTTTTTTCTTTCCGGATCTGCGCTATGCGTAACCGTAATTTCTGCGAATTATGAAAATAATATTTGGATTAGGATGGGCGGATAGCCGCTCCAAAAATCATCTCAAGGCCTTTAAAGATAGCTCCGCAGCGGCATTGTTTGAAAAATACCGTGAGCGTATTGAGCATG
>CAZSVD010000144.1:0-5289 GCA_964610145.1 uncultured bacterium
CTTCTTCCGGAGTCGGTTCGCGGCCTGTTTCTTGAACCAAATGACGCGACGCGCGGAAAAACTTATTGATCGTTTCAATCATGTGCACGGGAATACGAATCGTACGGGCCTGATCCGCGATAGAACGCGTAATCGCCTGACGAATCCACCACGTCGCATAAGTCGAAAATTTATATCCGCGCTTATATTCAAACTTATCCACGGCTTTCATCAAACCGATATTCCCTTCCTGAATCAAATCAAGAAATGACAACCCGCGGTTCGTATATTTTTTCGCAATACTGACGACAAGACGAAGATTGGCGGCACAAAGAGCTTTCTTGGCAACCGAAAGTTCCGCTTCTTTGCGGGCAATAATTCTTAAACGCTCCGTAAAATCTTTTTCCGGCTCGGCAAGCTCTTGTAAAATCTGTTTATTCTGTTCTTCAATTTTCCCGATAGCACCACGCACGCTTTTCTTGCGCAGTTTTTTGATTTCTTCACGGTTTTTCTTAAGCTGCGAATACTTAGACCGAAGGCTGCCAAGAATTTTATCTATCATCTGAACGCTCAGTTTAAAGCTCATGAGCAATTCCGTAATATCCGCTTCTTTGCGGGACGCACGAAGACGGCGAACCAAAGACTTCATCTTTTTCTTCATCGCCTTCACCTTGGCTTCCTGCATCGCTTCATCTTCGCCCTGCCCCTGGTCGGGATCAATGATCGATTCATACTGAATCGTTCCCTCAGCGATTTTTTTGGCAAGCTCAAGCACTTCAAAGCGAGCGCCTTTACATTGAAAAATCGCGCGCGCTAAATCTTGTTCGCGCGCTTCAATGCGCTTCGCGAGAGCGATTTCTTCATCGCGCTTCAAAAGAGGAATTTGTCCCATCTGCCGCAAGTAAGTGCGAACAGGATCGTCCATGCGGCCTTTTTCAGTTTCTTCGGCGGGAGCATCTTCACCGATATCAATATCGCGTTCTTTTTTGTTATCCGCTTCAACAACTTTTTCCGAAAGAACCTGCATTTTTTCTTTAGCAAGGGCCTTGATTACTTTCTCAACATTTTCAGGCGTATCTAAATCACCTTTGATGAGCTTCTTCATTTGCTCAATGGTGACAACACCCTGCTCCATACCGGTTTTCGTCAAACGCTGAATAATTTTAGCGAGTTTTGTTTCAATCGCCTGCGCGGCGGGAGAAAGAAGAGATGCCGGTTTTGCGGGCACCTTACCGGCTTTTTTTACAGAAGCCGGCACAACGGCGGCTTTTGCTTTTTTCTTTGTCGGAGCAGCTTTTAATTTAACAGTCATAGAATCCTTTTCGTATCTCTGCACGGATTGAATCAAAAACGAGACAACCTGTAAAATGACCGAGCATTATAGTCACCGAATTGCCCGAAATAAAGTGTTTTCCTCTATTTCGCATGAAATCAAATTAATCCTATGATCAGGGATGAAAATACAGGTTTTTGCCCTCGTAAAGAGGCTTAGCCTAAGGTTTTTGCTTGGCTTTTTGCAGGAGAGCCTGATATTCGGCTAGATAGGCCTGAAGCTGCGTAGGAAGTCCGTTTTTCTCAGCTTTGACTATAAGATCCCGCAGCTCATCTAATCGGGTTTGATTTTGACGCCCGTGAATTTGCCCCAAACAATCCCGCCACATAACCTTTTTATCTTCCACTTCATCCATAAAAGCCAATGTCCGGGTCAAACGGCCGCGAAAAGACTCTTGCTGCAAAAGCGGCAAGATCATTGCCGTTGACGGTCGCGTATTCAAATTGGCTGCTTTAGTGATTTCATTAAAAAGAATTTTAGAATCCTCATCGGTTAAATCCGACTCTTTGAGCTGTTCTAGCCCCAATTGCCGAAAATAATCATCCTGAAACATCAGGGCTAAAAGCATGATTTCTTCCGAACGCGCTTGAGGCGGCGCGACAAGTCTCGCTTCCTCTTCTTTTTTTTCAATCGCACGTCCGGGCCGGCGATTATCCGACTTTTGTTTTATCACCAAAAATTCACGCCGCAGCGAAGACTCATCCACGCGCAGTTCTTCGGCAACGCGTTTAAAATAACTCGAAAGCAAAACTTCATTTTTGACTCTCAAAAAAGTATCCAAAAGCTCATTGGTCATTTTGACGATTCCCATCGGATCAGTCTTTGAATAATTTTTTAGAAGCGATTCCAACTTAAAAGTTAAAAAATCGGGTGACTCAGTAATCAAATTTTTCATGGCATCGGCACCGAATTTTTTTAAGTAATCATCCGGATCCAAACCTTCGGGCAATGTAATCACGCGCACATGAAGCTCGGCTTCGAGCAGAATCTCAAGGCTTCGCATCGTCGCGTTTTGTCCGGCGACATCGCCGTCATATAAAACAACCACTTCATCAACATAGCGTTTCATAATCCGTGCATGTGCTTCTCCGAGCGCGGTTCCAAGCGTTGCGACCACATTTTTAAAACCATATTGGTAAAGGGTCACAGCATCCATGTAGCCTTCCACCAAAATCAAATGCTTCCAAACATCATCAATATTCTTTTTCGCTAAGTGCAAAGCGAACAACTCCTGCCGCTTCGTAAAAATCGGGCTTTCCGGACTGTTTAAATATTTAGGCCCCTCTTCATCACCGATTTTTCTTCCGCCAAACGCGACTATTTTTTCCTGTGAGTTTTTAATCGGAAAGATCACGCGCCCGCGGAAAACATCATAAAACTGTCCTTTTGGAGATTTTTTAATCAAGGCGGCTTCCTCGGAAATGCTTTCCGGAATTTTTTTGGATTGCAAATATCCCAATAATACGCGCCAGTCCGCCGGAGCCCAGCCAATTTGAAATAACTTCAATGTTTCTTCCGTGAGACCACGCTTCAGCAAATAATCGCGCCCCGCCTTCCCTTCCGGCGTCGCGAGCTGACGCTGATAAAATTCCGCGGTCAATTTGCATGCTTCGAGCATTTTTTCACGCTTACCGGAATCCCGCTGAGACGCGGCACTTTCCTCAGGAAGCGGAATGCGCGCGCGTTCGGCGAGTTTTTTAAGCGCTTCCTGAAAATTAAGATTTTCCATTTTCATCAAAAAAGAAAAGACATCACCGCCGGTGCTTGTGGAAAAGCAATGAAACAGCTGTTTGTCCGCGGAAACAAAAAAGGAAGGGGTTTTTTCCTGGGTAAACGGCGAGAGCCCTTTGAAATGCTTGCCTGATTTTTTCAACGGAACATATTCGGAGACCACGTCCACAATATCATTGGCGGCGGCCACTCGGCGGATCAAATCGTCTGCGTATCTCATGTCCGGCTCACACGCTGATTCACAACCATACGAATAGGCGCCAGCGCATCTTCAACAAGCTGCGGCGTAAAATGATTTAAGACAAATCCATAATGTGATCCGTTTTTTTCAAAAACAGCATGCAGCTTTTTTCCGGGAAGCATCAAGAAAAGCTGCGTCACAAAACTAGCCACAAGCAGCACCGTAAAAAATCCCGCACCGGCACCGATGACATTATCCCAAAACGGATGAAATTGCGGCAAACTTTGCTTCGCCTGCATCTTGGAGATTTTTCGTAATACCCAAAAGAGCAACAAAGATAATACGATAAAGAAAAAGGGCTCCCAAAAAGCTCCTTTGGCAAAGGTTAGATGTGCGGTTGCCCATTTTGAAAAAACCGGGGCAAGCAAAAGCACGGAAAAAACTAAAATCAAAGCCCGCACAAGCTTTCCAAAAAAATAGCCAAACCCGCGTAAAACTCCGAGAATCACGGCAACAATCACCGCAATCAAAAAAATCCAATCCATCCACATAAAATTGTGAAAAAGCGCGTGCCATACTTTCCATGCGGCAAACCATTGAAAGAAATGCTGAACCCAACTCATGAAGATGCTTTTCCCCTTAGAAAAAAGTTAATTCCCGCCAAAGCCGCGATAAATGCCGTATCCGCTTTCAAAACAGTCGCGACCATGCGGACAATTTTAAGGTTTGGATATTTTAAATCAAGCGCGCATTGAATTTCCTTTGAAGAAAATCCCCCTTCCGGGCCGATCAAGACATTGACTTTCTGAAATTGTAGATTCTGAGCGGAAATCTTATCCGCTACCTGAGTCCAATCTTCCGCCGGGTCATGCGTGTGAAACAAAAGAGTTAAAGCTTCAGGCTCCAGACTCGCCAGAACTTTTTCAAACTTATTTGGATTTTCAATTTTAAGAACCTGTCCGGCTCCGGATTGTTTTGCCGATTCTTTTGCAATTTTTTCCCAGCGCGTGGCAACCGCCTGAAAACGGTCAGCACTGACTTCAAATTCACTGCGTTCACACCGAACCGGATGAAAAGAAGACACTCCAAACTCTTGCGCCTTTTCGACCAAAGTATCCATCTTGCCCTTTTTAATCAAGGCCGGAAAAACAGCAACGGGCACGGAAAATCCTCGCGCTTCCCTATGAAGCGACAAAATCTTAAAAAACGCGCATTGGTCTTTGACCGCTTCAAGACGTGATTCAGCCTCACACCCGCTTCCATCGACAATCAGACACAGTTCACCGGGCTGAATTCTTAAAACTTTAAGCGCATGATGCGACTCTTCGGGAGAGAGCAAAACCTCATCGAGGGAAGAAATATCGCGGTCGGAATAGAGCCGTCTTAAACGGCGGGATGAAAAAAAATCAGACTGAGTTGTCATGGTATAACCAACTCAGTCTGATGTTTGGGGCTCGTAAAAGAACCTTTACTTAGATTTTTTGGCGCCTTCTGCTTTATCGTCAGCTGCCTTCTCGGCTTTTTTAGTGCGAACAACATTGCGTGCCTGAGGCCCTTTGGGGGATTCTTCGATATCAAAAGAAACCTCATCTCCGGCCTTAAGTTTTTTATATCCGTCACCTTGAACAAAAGAGTAATGAACGAAAATATCTTTCTCGTCGCCTTCCTTCTGAAGAAAGCCAAAACCTTTTAAATTTGAAAACCACTTTACTTTACCTTTTTCCGCCATAAATACTCCCTGTCCTCCGGGTTCGTAAAAATCACTTCACCCGCTGCTTCGTGATCAGGCCGGGCTTGAAAACGACCACTTTCTTTTCCGGAACAGCCACTTCCTGACCGGTCCGAGGATTTCGGCCGACTCGTCCGCGCCGAACCTTCACTTTGAATACACCAAAATTTCGAAGCTCAACGGTATCGCACCGTTCCAAGCTTTCAAGGATAATATCCAAAGTTTTTTGCACGATTTTTTTGACGTCCTGCTGGGTCAGATTGGTTTCGTTAGAAACACGCATGACGATATCTTTTTTGGTTACAGTCATGAATCTTTACCTCCCTCAATACATCA
>CAZSVD010000145.1:0-6327 GCA_964610145.1 uncultured bacterium
ACATTAGACTTCGCTATGTCCCTCCCCAGTTTGCGATGCGTTATTGGAAATCATGAACTTCATTTTCTAAAAGCATGGAAAGAGCAGCGCTTGGACGATTTATCTAAGGACTATCAGCAACGAGCCCTCAAAGAATTCGGAAACAATTTGGATCACTATATGCGATGGATCGAAACATGGCCATTTTACATAGATCTGCCAATTTGTCTTGTGGTGCATGCGGGAATTCGTGAAAACATCAGCCTCCTCCGCCAAAAAAACGAAGACCTTTGCAATTTGCGCAACTTGGAAGACGGAACGCCGTGGCATGAGCGCTATCAAGACAAAAAACTAATTGTCTACGGGCATTGGGCGCGTCAGGGACTTTGCGTTAAAGAAAATTCTATTGGTCTTGATAGTGGCTGCGTCTACGGCAAGCAACTCTCGGCGGTTATACTTCCGGAGAGAAAAATTGTTCAAGTCCCCGCACAAAAAGCTTATCAAGGAATTGACTCAAAAAGAGACCGCGATTAAAAAAGCTTCCGCAGAAAAAGTATCACGCCAAAATACAAAATTACTTTCCGCCACCGATCAAAACAATCCGTATGGTCTTGAGGATAATTAACAAATCGAGTTGCAATGAAATGTTTTTTAAATAATACAAATTAAAACAAAATTTCCGCGGATAGTCTTTCATCTCAGTTGTATGCAAAAACTTTACCTGAGCCCATCCCGTAATTCCGGGGCGAACGGAAAAAACTGCGTCATAGTAAGGAATCGTTTTCCGGCAACGCTCCACAAAATAATCAATTTCGGGCCGCGGTCCAATCACACTCATATCCCCTTTCAAAACATTGATCAGCTGGGGAGTTTCATCAATTCGGAATTTACGCAACCATTTACCCACCCACGTGACACGCTGTCTTCCCGAAGAGTCCGTGTGAGTCATTGTACGAAACTTAATCAAACGAAATTTCTTCCCTCCGACGCCCACGCGATCCTGCATAAAAAACACATCTTTGGGCCCTTGAAAAAAAAGAAAAATATAAGCAAACAACATCACGGGCGAAAAAACCAACAACAAAGCTCCGGCGGTTAAAAAATCCAGAATTCTTTTAATGTGCAGATATCTCAACCCCCGCACCTCCGACATTAAACCCAAAATAAAATGCTCATTCACGCAATCATAAGGGATAGCCTCATCCATTCTCTCAAAAAGATGGATCGCGCTCGTCACTTGAACCTTCTGCTGCAGCAATGCAAAAACAAGCTCCGGCTCGGATATTTTCCCCTTAACATCAACCGCTAAAATCGCAAGCTCAATGTGATGCCAATCAACCAAACTCACAAGCTGAGTAATATCGCCAAGAACCTTTAACGGAAGACCTTCCTTTGATTTATTCTTTTCTTCGGAAACAAAACCTAAAAGCTCCATTCCGGAATGCGGTGTTTTTTGAATAATTTCAGCTATATTTAATGCCAAATCACCGGTTCCAATGATTAATGTTTTCTTATCTGTCATTCGGGATTGAAAAAAAACATCATACAAAGATCGCACAATCAAGAGACCGGGAATAATAAATAAATTAAAAATGAGGAAAAACGGCCGCGGCAAAGCCAAGCTTCGATTTAAGAACCATGCCGCTGAGAGGAAAATAGCTGACACAATACAAGCTATACTAATATCCACCAGGGTTTTACCGGGACGGAAATACTTAAATGGATAGTACAAATCAAAAACATAGAAGAAGAAGGGATAAGAAAAATAAACACAAAAGAGAGACGGCGAGAGACCTGCTATTTCTTTTAGTGAGTCGTAATTTCTCCAATAGCCGGATAATTGCAATGCCACCGTCATTGCAATTAAATCAAGCACAAGCAACAGTAAACTACGTCTTGAAATTATTTGGCGCATTTGAATAAATTAAGCTCAAATCAAGAAAAATTGCCGCGGGATCCCCATTAATTTGGACGGTAAATATGATATCCCTTTTCGCTCATTTCTTTGACTTGATTCAAAACAACTCCCGCCATAATTAATTGTCCAGGAGCAATTTTCGCGATTGCCTTTCGGACTAACGCGCGATTTGTGCTCGCCCATTTGACAATAATCACGCGCATGTCAACAAACTGACTTACGGCAAGGGTGTCATTAACCGCCAAAACTGGCGGCGTATCAATTAACACATAATCATACGACGCTTTAAGTGCAGCCAATAAATCCCGCATTCTTTTTGACTTCAAAGCTTGCGGAGAACTGAATGCTGAGCGGCTTCCGGAGCGAATAAAATCCATTAAGTCGTTATCCGTTTTTTCAATAATATCCGAAGCCTCAGCCATCCCGGATAAATATTCGTATAGATGCTGTTCACATTCACCTCGGGGAACTTTATCTCGCAGAGAAGACTGACAAAAATCAGCATCCACCAAAATCACCCGCTTTCCCTGCCTTGCCATGGATTGAGCGACATGAAATGAAACAAAGCTTTTTCCTTCTCCGGGGACACTGCTCGTAAAGAGCACACATTTCTGCTGTTGGTCTGACAAAACAAATTCAATATTTGTAGTAATTAAGCGCAGCCCATGTGTGAATAAAATAAATGACTTATCATCGGGAAACTGCGGGTATAGGTCCCCATCACTCACCTTGGCATAATTAAGATCTCCCAAAAAAATCTTGCCGGCAACTTCCTCCACATCATCATGTGTCCGAATAGATTGATCAAAATAACAATAGAGAAAGATACTCCCTAGACCTGAAATTAAGCCAAAAACAAGAGCCGCAACCAACATCTTGGGTTTGTTAGGCCAATAAGGCTGGTTTACCGGTTTGGCCAAATTAAGAATCTCCACGCCTGCCCGTTTGAGCCCCCCCTCAACCGAAGCAACCGACATGCGCTCTTGTATTAATTTGATTGTTTTATCCGAAGCATCCGCCTCATCCATCAAAGCCTTCAATTTTATTTTTTGGGGATCAAGAGACTTGATTTTGGTCTTAAGCGAATCGAGCTCATCCCTCAATCGCTGGCGTGTCGACTCTCTGGTCTTTAATTCCATTTGAAATTGCTGAAACACCTGCTGAGCATCCTGTAAAATAATTTTCTTTAAACTATCCAAACGAGCCTGAGCAGCAATCACATCAGGATGCATTTCACGATATTGATTCTTCAATTCTTCCAGGCTTCCTTCAGCAACACGAATTCTCTCCAGTTGCCGTGCAATAATTTCATTCTCCATAATATATGGATGGTTATAGATACTTCCTGTTTCTTTTTGATACTGCTCAATTTCCTGCGTCTTTGTTCGGAGTGCAATTAACCCTGAATCTGCCTTGGTCAATTCGGCATTAAAAAAGTCGATTTGTTTATTGAGCGTATCTTCATCTTCGATCTCTGGATATTGCTTCTTAAATTCGTCTATTTTTTTCTTCACCTTCTCCTGCTTTTCAGTCTCTTGAAGTATATTCAGTTGCAAAGATGCCAAAGAATCCTGCGTTGTGCCCTGGCTTTTTTCTTCGCTGGAATAAACATAAGCTGAAGCAATCGCATTGGCTATTTTGGCTGCCTCTTCGGCAGTATTGAAAAGAAAAGCAACCTCAATCGTCTTGCTTTTAATATTAGGCTTTACTGTCATACGACTTTGCAAAAGCGCAGTAGGGCTAGCAGACTTATTAAAAGGATATATTGCGGTTAAATTGTACGTTTCGAGAACTTTATTTAAAATGCCCGGTGAAGAAATTAAAGTTGCCTGTAATGCAAGATTCTCCAAGCTTTGCTTTTCAGCCTGATTAGTAACTCGCGTGGGATCAACAAGAACTGTCGCGACGCCCTGATAGAGCGGCGTTTGAAATTCAAGCCATACAGCCACTCCCACAAAAATAACAAAAACATACGCGGCAATCAAAAGATAGTAAGCGGCTATAAGCTTGCTGAAACGTTTCCAAACCGGACCTAAATCATCAGCATCGAGTTGGACATCCTGGATTTCATTGTCTAAAGGGGCAGCCATTAAATTCTCAATTTCCTTTTTTGCGACATTTAATCAGCGCCCTTTGCGACTCATACTGAATGTTGAGAATATCAAGATAACTTGCTCCCGCGTTTTCAGTGCCAGCAGATCGGCTAAAACTACTTTCTACGTTTCTGAGTATCCATTGAGGCACATAAACCATCCCCACTTTAACATGATCAAGTTCCAAGATCAATCCGCCATCCTCGTTAGCCAGAATTTTCCCAAGACCTGAAACTGGCACGGAAAATATTTTAAAATCAATTATTCCAACCCCGCTAAAACCCTCCGGGGTAATTTGCATCGTTAGGTTTTTAATATTATCGCCTAATTTTTTCTGCATTTTATTGATAACATAAAATTGAAACTCAGACTCACTGTAAGTGCGGGTAAAAACATCATCCTTGAGCCTTTTTGCGAAAAGACTTAGTTCCCTTTTAAAAGTAAGAACACCTAACGGAACAAATTTAACCATAAAATCATACAGATACTGCTCCAACCATCCCATGGTTTCAGACTGACTCTTAGCTACAATTACTTTCGAAGAGCCAACAGCAACTTTTTCCATTGAAGGCGTGGTTTGATTTGATCCTACTTCGTATAATTTGACGGCTTCTCCGGCGAAGTCATAATCCGCAACAAAAACATGCCCCTCATAAACAGTTGTCCGAGCCCTTCGACCCTTTCCTCCTTTAAAACCCTCCCAATCATCCGTACGTTTTTTATCGAATAAATAGGGCATTTTTTTCCAAAAAGCTTCAAGCTCAGCCCCGCGGTACTCGACTTTTGAAAAGCTAAGTAATCCGCCCATGGACTCGAGCTGACTGTACAAACTTAACGGATCATTCGATTTTAAAAACTCTTTAAACAAAATTGCACGACTAAAACTATGTCCGTCAAAAAACGATATCCCCCACGCTTGATACCGCAAAATAGCCCGATAAATCGACCAATCCTCATTTTCGGCGAGTTTTGCCAGCTTATCTGCTGTATCAATCGGATGGTTTACATTTTGATTTAAGGTTTGAAAATAGATAGAAAAAAAAGGCAATTTTTCCTGCTTTTCGGCATCACTCTCTATGCCCAACCACCCTTTTATCTCTTGAAGTTTAATGGAATCAATTTGCTCCTTTTTACTCATCAACTCACTTTTTGCTTTAGCAAAATCGCCGATTTGAAGCAACCTAACCACCTGAGATTCCACGTCAAAGTCTTTGCTATTTAATCTTTGATTTCGTTTACTCATTTTTTTTATCAATGCATCGGCGGCAAATTGAACAGCGCTACTCGGTTTATTGCGCCGACATTGCTGAAGCCATTTCCTCGAAATCTCCGGGTCTTTATCAAAAGTGAGATATGCCAATTTCAGCATAATTGCTGCTTTAAAGTTGGAGAAAGAAGATAAACTTAGCAACGCTTCATAGTCTTTGGGCTCACTTTGATTTTTCTGCCGCATCCCCACTAACTTTGCCATACATGCAGCATCATTGGAAATCAAACGATTTCCAATGCTTACTTTTATAAAATACTTTGAATGAGCCCACACCCATAAATACATTCGGAAAAAAGCCGGCGATGAAACGAGCAATTCTTTCTTGTAAACAGCAACAGCATATTTTAAATCAGAAAGATTTCTTGTAAGATCCGAGCGATTTAAAACATGTTCAATATAACTAAAAAGAAGGAGCCCTTCGGAATCACGCGCGGGAGCGACAAGAATTTCAGCCGTTCGAAAACGAACATAATCTGACAGCAAAGCAACGTCACCAACCGAAGCCGCCTCCGACAAAACTTGCTCTAGATAAAGAAGATCTTTAAAACTTCCGGGAACACTCAGCTTCAGGTCCACCCAAAACAGAACGCTCGCCAAAACTCCGGCAAAAAAAACAACCGGAAGTCCCCATATTCGTAAATATTTAAATACTTTTCTGTCCATGTTTCAGAAGCTTTACCACCATGCTCTTCCGGCCACCAAAATGTCATCTACGTGCAATTTCGAATCCTCGCGCTTATCCGTTGCCCTCAAAAACTTCTTGGTTTTAATTTTTATTTCCTTTTCTTTTCCGTCATTTCCTTTGCGGACAATCTTGATATCTTTCGAGGCATAATCAGTAAATCCTCCCGCCATCGCAATGGCCTGCAACACTGTCATGCCGGGTTGAAATGCATAAGTGCCTGGCTTTTGAACTTCTCCGGTTATAAAAAAATTAAGAGAAGCCTTATCAATCGTAATATCAATCTTAGGATCCACAATGTAGTTTTCAGAAATCCCTTTTCGCAGAATTTCCTTTAAATCCGCAACTGTTTTACCTTCAACTGGAATAGACCCTAAAAATAAAT
>CAZSVD010000146.1:0-6073 GCA_964610145.1 uncultured bacterium
CGACATGAATTACTTTTTTCGCCTGATTTTTAATCGCATGCACAACACGCGGGTGCGAATGCCCTAAGCCGGAAACGCCCCAACCCGGAAAAAAATCGAGATACTCTTTTCCTTCCAAATCCCAAACCCGTGAACCCTTGCCTTTGACAAGACAGATGGGCATGCGCTTGTAAGTCGGTAAAACATATTCGTTATATAATTTTTCGACGTCTGATGTCTTCATACAGAAACTCTCAGTGGACAAATTCCGTTCCGACACCTTTGTCGGTAAAAATTTCAAGCAATAGCGGATGCTTCATGCGGCCATCAACAATGTGCGCTTTTTTAACGCCATGCCGTAAAACCTCAAGACAGGAATCCGTTTTTGGAATCATTCCGCCGCTAATCACGCCTTCTTGTTTCAACTTCTCAACTTCTTTGATCGTAAGCGTGGGAATCAAAGTGGATTCGTCCTTGGGGTCTTTCATCACACCTTTTACGTCCGTGAGCATAATCATTTTGGGAACTTTCAACGCCATCGCGATATTGCAGGCCGCTTCATCGGCATTCACATTGTAGGTTTGGCCTGTTTTATCAATTCCCACGGGATAAATAATCGGAATAATTCCGGCATCCGTCATTTGCCGAATGGGAAAAACATTCACTTCCGCGACATCGCCGACAAAACCCACATCTCCGTTTTGCGTATGCCGGGTCACATGCAAAATATCATTATCATGACCGGAAAGCCCCACGGCGCTGCCGCCAATTAAATTGACATCCGCAACCAATTCCCGGTTAATGCCGGCCAAGGTTTCCACAACCACCTGTATCGCAGATTCATCCGTCACGCGCAATCCATTCACAAACTTGGAGGGCAATCCTTTTTTCTCCAAATTTTCAGTGATATGTTTTCCCCCGCCATGCACCAAAATCGGCTTAATACCGACATATTGCATAAACACAAGATCCTGCAAAATATGCTTTCTGACTTCCCCGTGACGGAGCGCGGCTCCACCGTACTTCACAAGAATTTCTTTTCCGCGAAAACTCTTAATGTACGGAAGCGCTTCAATCAATGTGCTGGCTTTTTCAATTAACTGTTCCATAATTTTATTTATTCCCCATTACCAAACTAACAAAATCTAAAACCGATCAAAAAGATTCAGATGCAAGGCGCGTTCGAGCAACCGCGGAGGCGTACTGAAAACGTACGCCGCACAAGGACGCGATGAACGCAACGAAGCAGGTGAATTTTTTCATCGGTTTTATGAATAAGATCCGTTGATGGAAACATATTCATGCGTCAAATCCGAAGTCACAAAAGTCGCCTGACCTTTGCCGTAATGCAAATCCACCGTGACATCAAAATGCGAGTTTGCCATTACCTTTTTTGCTTTGGGCCGATTTGAAAAACGAACAACCCCTTCGCGCACAATCGGTACACCGCCGATAGCAACGGAAAATTTTTGCGGATTAAATTGAATTTGGCTCGCGCCTACCGCGGCAATAATGCGTCCCCAATTCGGATCTTCTCCGGTAACCATGGTTTTAAAAAGCATCGAATTGCCGACTTGCCGCGCGGCCTTCGCTGCTTCCGCGTCTGACTTCGCGTTTTTCACGGTAATATGGCAAACATGTTTGACGCCCTCTCCATCTTCAACGAGCCCTACGGCCACTTCTTTAAGTAAAAACTCAAGCGCCGCGGCAAATTTTTTATAATCCGCGTTTTCGGCCTTGATTTCTTTATTCCCCGCCAAGCCGTTCGCCAACACAAACGCGCAATCATTGGTGCTCATATCATTATCAATCGCGATCGCGTTAAAAGTGGTCTGCACCGCGGCTTTCAGAGCTTTATGTAAAAGCGGCTTTGAAATCGCCGCGTCGGTTGTAATAAAGCAAAGCATGGTCGCCATATAAGGATGAACCATTCCCGCGCCTTTCGCTGCGGCACCAATTGTCACTTTTTTACCGCCGATTTTAACCGTCACGCCAATTTCTTTAGTGCGTTTATCGGTGGTTAAAATTCCACGCGCAGCGGCATGCCCGCCGTTTACAGATAAATTTTTTACAAGCTCAGGCATCGCCCGTTCAACGCAATGCACCGGATAACGCATTCCAATAATTCCCGTCTGCGCGATCAGAACTTCTTCGGTTTTGACCCCCAGTTCATCGGCCGCTGCTTTTAAACATGTCCACGCTGCTGCTTTACCGGTAAGACCATTCAAACAGTTCGCGTTGCCGCTCGTTCCGAGAATCGCGATATGTTTGGCATTTTTTAAATTTTCAATCGCGAGATACACAGGCCACGCTTTCGCGCGATTCACCGTAAAAACACCCGCTGCCGTCGCGGCTTTTTCAGAAACCACAAGCGAGATATCATATTTTTTGGACACGCGTTTGATACCGCAAAACATACCGGAAGCCAGAAACCCCTTCGCGGAAGTTAAATTGCCGTTTTTTAAGAGAGTGACTCCTGCTATATTTTTCATAAAAGTGACGTTCCTTCTTCAAATCCGAAACGAATATTAAAATTTTGAACAGCCTGCCCCGCCGCACCCTTGACCAAATTATCAATAGCCGAAATAACCGTTACGGTATCCGTGCGCGGATTCAACAAAACTCCGATATCACAAAAATTAGAATGTTGCACATCTTTCAAAGCAGGGTATTCACCGCTTTTTTTCAGGCGCACAAACAAACTTTTCCCATAAAACTCTTCATAAGCCGCCCGGATTTTTTCTTCGGTTACACCCGCGTTCTTTTTCGCATAAATTGTGGAAAGAATTCCGCGGTTAACCGGCAAAAGATGCGTCGTAAAATTAATCTTCAACGAAGCTCCGGCGCCTTCTGAAAGGATTTGTTCGATTTCGGGAGTATGCTGATGTTTGCCAACTTTATAAGCAAAATAATTTTCATGCACTTCGCAGAAATGCGTCGTCGCCGAGGGCTTTTTGCCCGCACCACTCACCCCTGAGGCCGCGGTAATACAAATGGAACTTAAATCGATCAATTTCTTTTTAACCAGAGGCAACAACGCGAGCAAGGATCCGGTCGGATAACAACCCGGATTCGCGATCAAATCCGCTTTCTTAACGGCATCCCGGTAAAACTCGGTCAAACCATAAACTGATTTTTTGAGCAGCTCCGGTGACAAATGTTCCACGCTATACCAAACCGGATACTCCGCGGAATTTTTCAAACGAAAATCGGCAGACAAATCAATCACGGGTTTTCCTGCTTCCATGAATGAAGCCGCGTGCTGCATCGCCTCCGTATGCGGCAGACAAAGAAAAACAACATCCGAGTTCTGAATCACATCTTCTTTGTTATAAGGCACCACTTGATAATTCGCCGCGGCATGAACTTCCGGAAGCAAAGTCCGCATAGGCACACCCTGTGCCTGGCTGGTTGTCAGCCTCGTAATCTGAACATGGGGGTGCCGCAGTAAAAACCGCGTTAACTCCACGCCCACAAACCCTGTCGCGCCAATGACGGCGACTCTCTTCATCTGCATATTTAGCCCCTCAAAAATGAACGGGTATTATAAGGGGACAAAGGGCATGGGACAAGCGACAAGAAGCTAAATTATGATTCAAATTGACACAACCCTAAAAAGCGATTAGTTTACGCCCCCATGGCTACCAAAACCGTGCGTCCTATTGATTTTGAGGCTCTGGAGAAGCTCCTCGGGCTAAAGATAAGAAAACAGCTGGGCTATGAGTCCGCGCTCACCCATCCTTCATTCCGTTATGAAAATAACATCAAAAAGCTCGGTCATTTTGACCGGATGGAGTTTTTGGGAGATGCCATTCTGAATGAAGTCATTTGCCGGAAAATTTATGCCGCTTTTCAGGACGCGGACGAAGGTCTGCTGAGCCGTTTACGCTCAACTTTAGTTTCACGCAAAATCTTGATTAAAATCGCACGAACTTTAAAACTTAATAAGTTTATGCGCTTGGGACGCGGTTTCAAAAAGGCATCCCCCGCTTTTCTGAAAGCCAAAGTTCTCGCGGATGTTTTTGAAGCTTTAATCGCCGCGATTTATTTTGACCGCGGGAAAGCAGCAACGGAAACTTTTATTCTGAAACATTTTGAAGGATACTTTGACATCAAGAAACTTTTTCGCCTTGATCCCAACCCCAAAAGCACGCTGCAGGAAATCAGCCAAAAGCACTGGAAAAAATTACCGCTCTACGAATGCGTGCAAACCCCTAAGGGACTTCAGCAAGTCACCGCTTCGATTGACGGACAAAAGCGCGCCAAAGCCGTCGCACGATCAAGAAAAGAAGCGGAAGAAAAAGCAGCGCGTACCCTTGTGATCAAGCTGCGCAAAAAATACAAAGTTTAAAGATAGCGGGAAATCGCCTGGGTTTTCTTACGGGCGTAATACGAGGCAAGACCTGCTACAGATTGAGGGTCGGGTTTCAACTCAAGTCCATCCAAAGGCCCCGAAGCTAACAAAGTAATCGGGCCAAAAAAAGCATCCCCTTCACCGATAAAATCGTTCGCGCGCTTGGGAAATAATTCACGAAAATAGCCGGCCTCCAAATGCGTCTGAAGCCTAAAGTTCAAATCGCCTTCGCCGTTCATTTCACCTTCTCCGTCAATTTGGACACGGTCACTCAATAATTTAACATCCTGAACTTTTAATTTTTCATCTTCTATTTTTCCGATTAAATCAAGAGAGCTAAATTCCAGTTTATCGCCAGCGGGCAAAGCTGCTTTTTTAAGCGTTTCCATTTTTTCAAACGCCTGGACATAATCAAAATGGCTTAACGATCCTTTCCCGATCGAAAGAGAAACAGGTCCCGCCCAAACTCGATTAGCACTTCCTTCCGCTAAATTCCCGTCAAGTGACGCATGCCAATTCACCCGCCCCTCGAGCCCCGCCCGCGCTGTTCCCAAAAATTTAAACAGGTGTGACGAATCCATATCAGCTCCCGTAGCTTGAATTTGAATCGGCTGCCCTACCTCATTCATTTTGGCCGAAGCGGAACCGGATAAATTTCCGTCAAAGGCCTTCACTTCCAGAGACTGAACCTGGGAGTGTCCGTTTTCCGATGAAAAATTAACTCTCAGGGTTTCAAAAGGATCTTCGCTAGTAATCAGCTTGCGAATAAACGGATGCAAACTTTCAAGCCAAGCGGCATTTTCACCGCCCCAAAAATCTTTCCACTCTTTCCATACATTCGCCGCCACCAACTTATCTGAAGTAATCCGGCCTTCCCAACGGGGATTTTTTTCAGGATGAATTCCTTTAAGAACTGCTTCAAAGAATGAGCCCCCCAAAGAAAAATGCTCTGCCTTGGCTTCCATCAGCATCGGTCCGAAATCAAGATCCAAATCTAAATCTTTAAAACCCGAACCGGTTCCTTTTCTTAAAATCTGCCCTTTCTTAAGGTTCAAATTAAACATTTTTTGAAAGGGCTCAGACTTTTGCAAGTTTCCTACGAAGCTGGCAAAAAGCTTCATGTTTCCGCCCAAATCATAGCTGGACAGAAACGGAAGATAATTCGTCAGTTGTTCCGCTGCAAAAGCGTTCGTAATAAAGTTAACTTTCATGGCTCCCGAAGGCCGCCATTCGGGCAGATTGCCTTTGAAGGTCAGGTTATCAAAGCTTCCGGAAAACTCTCCCGACAGCATCTGTCCCACCCATTCCATATCTGTTTTAAGGCGAAATGGTTTTTCCTTTGGTTTTTGGAAAAAGCGTCCGTAAGTAAAAAGCGTCTGGGTCAAATCGATATCGCCATAAATTTTCAAGTGATTGGGAAATCCATTCAGCGCAAAACTAAAATTGGATTGTCCGGAGAAACCAATAAAATAAGGAATACGGTTTTTTAGGTCCGGAAAATACGCGGATAAATCATCCAACTTGAAGTTATTAAAACTAAAAGTCATGGAACGAAACTCGCGGCGATGAGGAAGATAAGCTCCCTGCATATTAAATTGTGAGAAAGGCAGCTGCGCCGAACATTTTGTAAATTTCAGCTCATCTGTTTTCGGGCTAAAATACCCCGCAAACCCAACCTGCAGATTTCCCGCTTTATAAGAAACCGCCTTGGGCTGATCAGCTCCGCGGAAAACAAGTTCA
>CAZSVD010000147.1:0-15590 GCA_964610145.1 uncultured bacterium
TGCGCGAACAACTGTCCGTACAAAGTTCGCCGCTTTAACTTTTTGGCTTATACCAACCGCGATAAGCACAGCGAAGCTTTAAAGTTGATGCATAATCCGGATGTCACCGTGCGTAACCGCGGCGTGATGGAAAAATGTACGTTCTGCGTACAGCGCATTAATCAAGCTCGTATTACATCGGAAAAAGAAAATCGTCTCATCCGTGACGGTGAAATCAAAACCGCGTGTCAAACCGCGTGTCCGACCCAGGCGATTACCTTTGGAAACTTGAAAGATCCCGAAAGCGAGCTTTCAAAACTGCGCGCGTTGCCGGTCAGCTATCGCATCTTGACTGATCTCGCGACTTTTCCGCGCGTTAATTATTTGGCAAAAGTTAAAAATCCCAATCCGTCGCTTGAGGCTGAGCTCGAAATCGAGGAACCTAAATTGAGCCCGGATGTATTTAAACCAGGTTCACCGGCATAAACATCATGGAACATCAAAATAAAGTTATCGCATATCCGGAAGAAAAAATCATTGATCCGGCGCTGAATTACGAGTCGATCAACCAAAAGATCACGCAGGCTGTGCTTGGCCCTGCCGTTAAGGGTTGGGGGCAAGGTCTTGCTATTTCGGTGGCATTGCTTTGTTTGTTGCTGGTTTCTCTCGGCTGGCTTTTTTATCGCGGTATCGGTATTTGGGGAAACAATAATCCCGTCGGCTGGGCATTTGATATTATCAACTTCGTCTGGTGGGTGGGTATCGCGCATGCCGGAACATTTATTTCGGCGATTCTTTTGCTTTGCAAACAGAAGTGGCGTATGTCCATCAGCCGCTTCTCGGAAGCGATGACGCTTTTTTCCGTTGCCTGCGCCGGTATGTTCCCTGTCATTCACTTGGGCCGTCCTGACCGCATGTATTGGCTTTTCCCTTTGCCGAACACGATGTGGCTTTGGCCTCAATTCCGCAGCCCGCTCATGTGGGACGTATTCGCGGTTTCAACTTATGCCAGCGTCTCGGTTGTTTTCTGGTACACCGGCTTAATTCCTGACTTGGGTGCGATGCGTGATCGTGCCACCGAACTTTGGAAAAAGAGATTGTATGGTTTCTTTGCTCTCGGATGGCGCGGATCAGCGAGACATTGGTTCCGTTATGAAACAGCTTGCACTTTGCTTGCGGGTCTTGCGGCTCCGCTCGTTCTTTCGGTACACACCACCGTGAGTTTCGACTTCGCTGTTTCGATGTTGCCGGGTTGGCATACCACTGTTTTCCCGCCTTACTTCGTCGCGGGAGCGGTATTCTCGGGTTTCGCGATGGTGCTTACGATTTGTCTTCCTCTGCGCAAAGCTTTCGGTATGGAAGGTTTTATCACCGACAAACACGTTGATAATATGGCCAAGGTTATTATCACCACGGGCTTGATTGTCGCTTACGGTTATTTGCTGGAAGTTTTCATGGCTTGGTACAGCGGTGAGAAATATGAGCGCTTCATGATGCTGAATCGTTTTTACGGTCCTTATGCCGCTTTTTATTGGGCTTTGATTATTTGCAACGTCATTATTCCTCAAATGCTCTGGATTGACGGAATTCGCAAAAATCACGTCATTTTGTGGATTATCACGATCATCGTTAATATCGGTATGTGGCTCGAACGTTTCGTCATTATCGTCATGGGCTTACACCGCGATTTTATGCCTTCCTCGTGGGCGATGTATTATCCTAAATTTTGGGATATTGCGACTTTCGTCGGCTCGATCGGGCTCTTCTTTACTCTTTTGTTTTTGTTCATTCGCACTTTGCCGATGATCGCTATTTTTGAAATGCAAACTCTGGTTAAAGAAAATAAGAAGGAAGTCACGCATCATGGGTGAACTCAATCACGTTCCCTCAATTTTGGATGAAACAAAGCTTTACGGCTTAATTGCTGAGTTTGATGCTCCGGGTGCTTTGCGCAAGGCCGCTAAAAAAGCACATGAAGCTGGCTTTCAGGACATGGAAGCTTACAGCCCCTTTCCTATTCACCATTTAGCGGAAGATATGGGTGTGACTAAAACACGCGTTCCTCTTGCCACTTTAATCGGCGGTATCGTCGGCGGTAGTCTCGGTTTTGGCATGCTGACCTTTGCGAACGTGGTGAATTATCCGCTGAATATCGGCGGCCGCCAAAATTTCAGCTGGCCGATGTTCTTGCCCATTACTTTTGAATGTACGGTTCTCTTTGCCGCTTTTACTTGTTTTATCAGCTTGTTGCGTTCAAGCGGTTTGCCGCGCCCTTATCATCCGGTTTTCAATTCCAAAAATTTTGAGCGCGCGACTTCGGATGGCTTTTTTCTGGCGATCGCGGCAACCGATAAAAAATTTGATGCTGTTCAAACAAAATCTTTTTTACAAAGTTTAAATCCGAAAAACGTTTCGGAAATTTATCCTTAAAAAGATCGTTTGATTTTAAATAGAGGCGGCTTGTTTGCCTTTGTTAATGTTTCTGTAATTAAATAGAGATATGAAGAATAAAAACTTACTTTTAGTTTTGGTGGCATTGTCTGCTGTAACTTTGGCTGGTTGCGATAATATGCGCGACAACAACCGTTACAAACCATATGAAGAAACCCCTTTCTTCGAAGATCACAGCACCGCGCGTGAACTTGTTTCAGGAACGGTTCCCCGCGGATTTTTGCGTGAAGACAAACATCTCTATGAGGGTATGACTGAAACCGGTGAATACGTGACGACTTTCCCTTTCCCTGTCACACAAGAAGTGCTTGCCCGGGGTAAAGAACGTTTCAATATTTATTGTATTGTTTGCCATGGTGTTATCGGCGCCGGAGACGGTATGGTTGTCCGCCGCGGATTTAAAAAGCCGCCTTCTTATCGCGAAGAGCGTTTAAAAAATATGCCTGTGGGTTATTTCTTTCACGTGATGTCCGAAGGTTTCGGTGTCATGTCGAGCTACAAAACGGAACTTACTCCGGAAGATCGCTGGGCTGTCGCGGCTTATATCCGCACCCTGCAGCAAATCGAAACGTCTGATACGGAAAAGAAAGCTTAATGTCGACCATGAATACAAAACAAACATTTGAACAGATCTCGAAAAAGGCTTTTATTGTCGGCGGCATCGGAGCCGCACTTTGTGCTTTCGGCTGGTGGAAACAGCCCGAAGCGTTTGCGAACGCTTATTTGGTAGCATGGCTTTATGTGCTCGGACTGACTGTCGGCTGCTTTCCTCTCACGATGATCGGTCATTTGACCTGGGGCGGCTGGAGTTTTGTGATTCGCAGAACACAAGAAGCCGTTTTAAAGGCTTTGCCGCTTTGCGCGTTGCTTTTCATTCCGGTTGCCTGCAACTTGCGTACTTTGTATATCTGGATCCAACCCAACGGAGCCGATTTGGATATTCAGAAGCTTTATTTGAACGCGCCTTTCTTTTTGGTTCGCTTTGCGCTTTATTTCGCCATTTGGATTTTTCTGGCCTGCAAACTTCGCAAGCATTCATCCGCGCAGGATGAAACACCTAGTTCCAAGACCCTTCATCGTTTAACCGGTTACGGCGGTGTGGGTCTCGTGGCTTATGCCATGACGGTCACTTTCGGTGCTTTTGATTGGGGTATGTCGCTAGAGCCACATTGGTACTCGACCATTTACGGCGCAATTTTCGGCGTTCACTTCACAATGTCCGCATTGGCTTTTGCCATTATCATCACTGTCTTTTTGAGCAAAGAGAACGGCAACCCGATGCAAACTGTTTTGTCCACGGATCGTCTGCATGATCTGGGAACATTACTTTTCGCGACTGTAATGTTGTGGGCTTACACTTCGGTTTCTCAGTTGATTATTATTTGGTCAGCCAATCAACCTCATGAAGCGGCTTGGTATATTCACCGTTCGCGCGGAGGCTGGGAAATTCTTGTTACTCTTATTTTCCTTCTCCAGTTTGTAACTCCTTTCTTCGCGTTGCTCATGCGCTTTGTTAAACGCAAAGCTGAAAGACTGGTTAAGATCGCTTGTTTGATTCTGGTGATTCGCTGGTTTGATTTAATTTGGCAAATTAAGCCGACGCATTATCCGAGTTTTAATATCTCATGGCTTGATTTTGCATGCTGGATTACGCTGGGCTCCATATGGCTTGGATTTGCACTGCGTCAGCTCGCCAACGCACCAACTTTGACATTCAAGCAAGATCCGATTTGGAACGCTGAGGACCATCACTGATGAGTAACGAAAACAAAGATATTCGTTTTGAAGAACGCGACACGGATGTGCGCGCAATTCTTAATTTGGGTTTTATTGTACTTGCGATTATCTTCACAATCGGTATGTCCATGATTCCTTTCACACGTTATATGTGGAATAAAACTGAAAAGAATTTACCTTCCGGTTCTCAGCCGACAGTTCTCAGCAGTCCGGAAGTTATTTTGGAAGTCCGTCCGGGATCTGAGCTTGGTAAACAGCATGATGAAATTACCGCCACAGACGCCAATAAGAAAATTGATGCGGCGATGCAAAAAGCACTCGCGCAGGGTTTCCCTGTAAGGAAGTCATGATCGATCACCTTTTTGATCTCAAAAAAGGAGTTCTGGTTTTGGCCATGAGCCTTTCTTTGCCTGTACTGTGTTTCGCGGGGCCCCAGGAAGATATGCTTAAAAAATCAGGTCTTGAACATCGCTTAGGCGCTATGGCCGCCCTTGAAACTCAATGGACCAATGATCAGGGCAAAAAAATCATTCTTAATTCTCTGTTTACCGACAAACCTGTTTTGCTTATTCCTGTCTATTACACTTGCCCCATGCTTTGCCAGATGGTTCTCAAGGGACTTGCGAAAGGTTTGAGCAAGCTTGATCTGATGACAGACGGAGACTTTGATATCGTTGTATATTCAATCAACCCGAATGATACCCCTGCTGACGCTGCCGCGAAAAAGGCGGAGTTTCTGAAGGACTACACCACCAGCAAGCATGCCCGTTCAATTACATTTCTTACAGGCACCGAAACGGATGCGCGCACCCTGTCAAAGAGTGTGGGTTTTAAATATGAGAAAGATCCGGCTTCAGGTGAATACGTTCATTCCGCTGTTCTGCTCTTCTTAAGCCCAGAAGGAAAAATCATGCGTTATATGGGCGGAATTGATATTGATCCGCTGAGCGTTAAACTCGCGCTGATTGAAGCGGCTAACGGCAAAGTAGGCTCCTTTTGGGATCAAATTCTTCTTGTTTGTTACCACTACAATCCCAGCAAAGGCAAATACAGCATGGCGGTTGATCAAATTTTGCGTGTAGGCGGTTTAACAACGATTCTTTGTCTGGCTTGGTTTATTATTGGCAGTTTAAAAAACGAAAAGATCGGGAAAGTCCGCGCGGCTTAAAGAACCGGCGGTCAAATTAAGGAATTATGAGTCATTTTCCAGGATTACCTGAACAAGCAGGTTTATTTTCACAATCTGTAGATAGCATCTACCTTTTTATGGTCAGCGTCAGCACGTTTTTCACGTTGCTTGTGGTCTTTCTGGCTGTTTACTTTTCGATCAAGTACCGCAAAAAAGAAGGCGTTGCTCCACAGGCTATTCACGGCAACCTGCTTTTGGAACTGATTTGGACCGGCATTCCTCTTTTGCTTACGATCGTGATGTTTGGTTGGGGCGTTACGGTTTACTTTAAAGAAATGCATATTCCTGAAAATGCGATGGATATTTTTGTGGTCGGCAAACAGTGGATGTGGAAAATTCAGCACGGCGAAGGTCCGCGTGAAATGAACGAGCTGCATGTTCCCGTCAATCAGCCGATTAAACTCACGATCACTTCCGAAGATGTTATTCACAGTTTTTATATGCCGGCTTTCCGTATTAAATCTGATGCGGTTCCGGGGAAATATACATTTGCTTGGTTTCAGGCCGTTAAAACAGGCCGCTTTCATTTGTTTTGTGCTGAATTTTGCGGAACAAAGCATTCTCAGATGATTGGATCGATTGTTGTCATGGAAGAAGCGGATTATAAAAAATGGCTTCAAGAACGAATTGAAAAGCCCGCTGTTGCTACAGTTTATTCTGATGCAAACACCGCTCAAAAAACGCAAGTGGCTTTGAACTCAACGATTGTTCAAAACACCGTAACGCTGAATAGCGCGGAACCTTTGGTAACCCGCGGTGAAAAGCTTTTCACCCAATTAAAATGTAATACCTGTCATAGCGCGGTTTCAGGCGCGATGGGACCCGATCTCAAGGGACTTTTCGGAAAAGAAATTGCATTGAGCAACGGACAAAAAACCCGCGTTAATGAAACTTACATTCGCGAATCCATTTTGACTCCGTCGGAAAAACTGACCAAGGGTTACAATGCTTTGATGCCTACTTACAAAGATCAGGTCGATGAAGAGCAGATTTTAGCTTTGGTTACTTATATCAAAAGTCTGAGCGAGAAAAAAAGTTAATTACTCCCGAGTTCGGAAACGCCGTCATCGGGAAATGATAGGAAAACAGCAATGACTACAACTGCCGGTAAAAATTATTTAAACGCGGATCACAGTATTCGTTCATGGCTCACCACGGTTGACCATAAACGCATCGGAATTCTTTATCTTATTTCCGTAACCGCGTTTTTCTTTTTAGGCGGATTGTTCGCGCTTCTGATGCGCCTCGAATTGCTCACCCCTCACGGTGATCTTTTTCAGTCTGACCTCTATAACCGTATTTTCACCATGCACGGCATTACGATGGTTTTTTTCTTTTTGATTCCATCTATTCCTGGCGTCATGGGCAACTTTGTTCTACCGATCATGATCGGTGCCAAAGATATGGCCTTCCCGCGCATGAACCTAATCAGCTGGTACGTTTATATGGCCGGGGCTTTGATCGCGCTTACCAGTGTTATCCTGGGCGGTGTGGATACGGGTTGGACTTTTTACACGCCCTACAGCAGTACTTATTCGAATTCTGCGGTTACCGCGGCTGCATTGGGTGTTTTTGTTTCCGGTATTTCATCCATTTTGACCGGCATTAACTTTATTGTAACTGTGCATAAAATGCGCGCACCAGGCATGACCTGGTTCCGGTTGCCTTTGTTTGTGTGGGCGCATTACGCCACGGCTATCATCATGGTACTGGGAACACCGGTTGTCGCCATGACCATCCTGCTTGTCTTTTTAGAACGCGCTTTTCACTTCGGATTTTTTGATCCACGTCTCGGCGGAGATCCGATTTTGTTCCAACACTTGTTTTGGTTCTATTCCCATCCCGCCGTTTACATCATGATTTTGCCGGGCATGGGCGTCATCAGTGAACTTGTTGCCTGCTTCGCTAAAAAGCGCCCTTTTGGTTATGAGTTTATCGCCGGATCCAGTCTTGCGATCGCTTTGCTTGGTTTCTTCATCTGGGGTCATCATATGTTTGTCTCCAGCCAATCGATTTATTCCAGTGTGGTGTTTTCGGCACTGACCTTTTTGATCGGATTGCCTTCCGCAGTTAAAGTTTTTAACTGGGTTGCGACGCTTTATAAGGGCTCCGTTACTTTTGAAGCCCCCATGCTTTACGTGTTTGGATTCTTCGGTCTTTTTATGATCGGCGGACTTACGGGTCTTTTTTGCGCGACACTCGCGATTGATATTCATATTCATGATACTTATTTCGTCGTGGCACACTTTCACTACATCATGGTCGGAGCTTCCGTGATGGCTTATCTTGGCGGTATTCACTTTTGGTGGCCGAAAATGACCGGAAAAATGTACAACGAGAGATTCGCTCAGATTTTCGCCGTATTGATTTTTATCGGTTTTAATCTGACATTCTTTCCGCAGTTTATCGCGGGTTATCTCGGAATTCCCCGCCGCTATCATATCTATGCCGATGAATTCCAAATTTTCAATATTCTCTCTTCATCCGGCGCCATGATTTTGGGCACTTCGTTCTTGATGCCGATTCTGAACCTGCTCTGGTCATTAAAGAACGGAAAACCAGCCACGATGAATCCCTGGGGAGCCAAAGGGCTTGAATGGAATATTCCTTCGCCGCCGACAACCCATAATTTTGATCAGACACCGGTTGTGACCGAAGAAGCTTATGAATATTCTCCGATGAAAGGAGGCCATTGATGAGCTCTCATTCATCCGCCAATCACGGGCCGCTGCAGCATCATTTTTCAAATCTCAAGCAGCAATATGATGCCGTATCTCTCGGCATGTGGACATTTCTTGTCACTGAAATTTTAACTTTCGGCGCGCTCTTTTTGGCTTATACCATCAATCGCGGCATGTATTATGATGCTTTCGTTGCAGGCAGCCGCCATTTGAATCTTTGGTTGGGCGGTATCAACACCGTCGTTCTGATTTCCAGCTCTTTTGCCATGAGTCTTGCGGTTCGTGCCGCAAAGTTCGATAGACGCGGCCAAACATCTCTTTTTCTTGTAATCACGCTTTTGCTCGGCCTGTTGTTTCTTGGAATTAAAGGTGTTGAATATCACGACAAGTTTGTGAATCATCTCGTTCCGAATGACCAATTCCATTTTCATGGGTTTGACGGACAAGGTATTCGCATTTTCTTCTCTCTTTATTTTGTTGTCACCGGGCTGCACGCTTTGCACATGGTGGTCGGTGTGATTATTCTTCCGATTATCCTGTTTCAAAACATGAAGGGCTGTTACACGAGTGAATACAGCACGCCGGTTAAGATTTTTGGGCTTTATTGGCATTTCATTGATATTGTGTGGACATTTCTTTTTCCCCTTCTTTATTTGATTGGGAGGCACGCATGAGCGGCGCGGTGGAACATAAAGATAATTTGGGTTTTTCTATTTTTGTTTTCTTTTGTTTGCTGGCTCTCACGGGGCTGACCATTCTCTCTTCTTTCGCAAACCTGGGAATTTGGAATACCGTCGTCGTTTTGAGCATTGCATTCATCAAAACCGCATTGGTTCTTCTGGTATTCATGCATTTGAGTGAGTCTACCGGTTTTATCAAAATGTTTATTTTTGGCGCTTTTCTCTGGGTAGGAGTCATGTTTGCCATGACGTTGAATGACTTTCAATCCCGTGACTTTATTGCCGTAAAACTTGAGCCTAAGACTTGGATTAACCGCAGCCCACATCAATTCGTGGATGAACCCGCGGTTGTCGCTTCAGAAGAGCCTTCCAAGGCTCATTAAACCCAAAGAAACTCTGTAAGAAGCCCCTTCAAGCAGGGCTTTGATAAAAATCGGATAATACGCCCTTTAAATTGGCATACTCTGTGTTATCTTTTTTTCAAGGAGGAGAAAAAGATGTTTGACCGCGAAGATGATGAAGACGATTTAGACGACGATATTGAGCTGGATGAAGAAGATTTAGAGGACGAAGAAGACCTCGAAAATCTTGAAGATCATTTGGACGAGGAAGAAGAAACTGAGGAAGAGGAAGACGTTCAGGATGAAGAAGCTCTTGAAGATGATCCCTGGGAAAAGCAAGTCCGCATGAACAAGAATAAAGGTTCCCGCAAAGATAATCTTTGGTAAGTCGTCTCTCCGGAAATCCTTCTCTGAGCTCAATTAAGACTTAGGGATATTCTTTCTCTGCCCTGAGTTATCGTTTCGGTCCTCCACCAGAATACGATAAGCCGGCGTGGTCGTGTCGTCAAATTGACCGCTCTTAACGGCCCAGATATAGGCCGCCAATGAAAAAAGCGCCATCCCTAAGGCCAAGGGTAGCAAAAAATAAACTACTTCCATACGGGTCTCCCACAGGATTTAAGCCCGACATAAGCGATCGATAATACCGTAAATGAGCTGAGAGGCATCGCCACGGCTGCGATAAGCGGTGTAACATATCCGGCAATCGCCAGCACCATTCCCGATAGATTGTAAATCAGCGAAACAGAGAGGGCCAGCCAAACAACTTTACGGGTCTGACGGGCCACTTTAATCAAATAAGGTAATGAGCCAATTCCAGGAACCGTTAAATAAATGTCAGCGCATTGAAAACTGACTTCAATGCTTCCTTGAACAGCCACAGCGACACCCGCGGCTTTCATGGCCGCGGCATCATTAGCACCATCACCAACCATAAGTGAGCGCGCATCCGCTGCCAAAGTCTCTTTTTTAAATTCCGGACTCATCCCCGCGGAAAAAACCTCTATTCCAAGCTGTTTTGCGACCGTTTCAGCGCTATATTTCTGATCTCCCGTAATCATGGTGACGGATTGAAACTGGCTTTTTAATTCATTTACAGCCGATTTGGAATCTTCCCGAAGACGGTCTCCCAAATGAACGCATACTTTTAAAACCCCGTCCTGAAAAATTCCGACCAAACTCGTCACCGCGGAATCCATTTTCGATTTCGGCTTTCGGTCGTGAATCCCTTTAATTTCATAATGCCGTCCGGAAATGACTCCCGCGACACCGCGTCCCAATATCTCTTGATAATTTTGAACCGATTGAAAATCAGTTTGCGGAAGACGAAGCGCGTAATCACGGATGGCTAGTGCGATCGGATGCGCTGATTTTTCTTCAAGATAATACGCTTCCGTGGCAAAAGCTTGATCGCCTTCAAGAATTTCCCAATCCAGAACTTCAAAACGTCCATGGGTTAATGTTCCGGTTTTATCTAAAAATAAATTTTGAGCCTGCGCAAGTTTATCCAATGCCGCGGCTCCTTTTAAAAGTGCTCCCGCCTTTGAACATTCCCGCCATGCCAAGCGATAAACCAGCGGCGTCGCAAGAGCAAGCGCGCAGGGACACGCGATAATAATCATCGAAAGAGCTCGGTCGAAGGTTTCTGAAAAAGAAAATCCGCGGCAGACAAAAAACAAAGCGACCGAGCCCAAAGCAACGACAAACAAATACCGCTTCGCCGCGAAATCAGCCAATTGCACAACCTTGGGCTTCTCAAGCTGTGCCACGCTTTGTAAAAGGCGTTCAATGCGGGTTTGCAGCCCAACCGCGGAGACGCGAACCACCAAATCAGCACCTAGGTTGACAGTTCCCGCGTAAACTTTGGCACCGATATGCAATTTCACCGGTTGAGACTCTCCGCTAATCATATGAAAATCGGCATAACCCGTGCCTTCGGCCACTTCTCCGTCCACAGCGATAACTTCTCCCTGCGGCACTAAAATAATTTCACCCGGTTTTATTTTTTCTACGGCCACAACAGCGGTTTGACGGGTCGCCAAATCCATCTTTAACGCACTTTTGGGCACCAAAAACTCTCCGGGGCCGGTTTGCGCGGCTGTTTTTTGATGAATGGTTTTCAGAAGATAACGCGCAGATAGCAGCAAGAAAACAAACGCCGCGAGCGAATCAAAATAAATATGCCGTGAACCTTTCAGCAAATTAACCGTGCTTGCGATGGATCCCAATAAAATCGCTCCGGCGACGGGCAAATCAATGTGAATTTGCCGGGCCCGAAAAGCGGACAAGGCCCCCTGATAAAACGGCCAAGCGCTGTAAACCGCAACCGGAATAAAAAAAAGACCCGACAGCCATCGAAACATCAAAAGCAATCCTTCGCTCGCGCCCGCGTAAATGGGCACCGAGAGAATCATGATATTCATCATGCAAAAACCCGCGAGACCTATCCGCAACAAATCACGGCGATTTTCTTTTTTGTTTAAACTCCGCGCGTCTTTCTCATCACATACCGGATGCGGCTTATAACCAATACGTTCAAAGCCTTCCGCAATCGCCGCGAATGATCCTTTTTCATCCAATGTGACTTTCGCCACCAAAGAGCCCAAATTCATTTGAACGCTCTTAATTCCGGGCACAAGCACGCCGATTCTTTCAATCAACCAGAGGCAAGCCACGCAATGCACACCTTCCATATAAAAATCCATGGTGCGATTATTTTCTCCGTAAGCGAATTTTTCACGGACTGTGGTTTCATCCAAATAACTGTATCGGGAAAAAACTGCGGAGGCCGGCTGGTTAGGAGCGAATAATTCCGACTCTTTTTTGATTTTGTAATATTCCTGGAGATTGCATCCGGTAATAATCTGATAAACCGTACGGCAGCCTTCGCAGCAAAACAATGTCTCTGTTTCATGCTTGCCGATAAGACGAAAGGCCGGAACAGGCAGCCCGCAATGCGCGCAGGCGGTAATAGGCTTGCTGAAAGAATTATCATGACGCTCTCGAGCCGCCAAGGCCGCTGCTTCAAGAGGTGTCATCGCAAGCTCACGTATCGAAAAAGAATCGGTAAAATGCCCGCTAAAACAAGAAGAACAGACGCCAGCTTAGGCGCAAAGCCTTTTACGAGCGAAAAAATTTTTCGAATAATCCACGGTGAAACAATCAACGCGGGAATCGTACCGATCCAAAAAACGAACATCAAATAAACACCATGCAGAGGATTTGCCGTGGAAAGCGCGGCCAAAACAAATCCATAAAGCCAGCCGCAAGGTAAAAAAATCGAAAGAGCTCCGATGAGTCCGGAATAAAGTGCTTTTTGTGAACCGGATGCGTTTGTGATCACCTGAAAAATATGAACAACCCAGCGGTTAACCAAAGATGCACCCGGAATCGACAAATGCCAGCTGCCTCTCCATCCCGCAATCCCAAGGATAATAAAACTGATTCCGACAGCCCAGGCAATCCCCTCCGAAAACCACGCCGGCAAATGCAAAACGGCATTGCCGCCGATCCATCCGGAAATCCAACCCAGGGCGGTATAACTGAGTAGTCTTCCGCTATGATAAAAAAATTGCTGCCAACGTGATTTTGCCGCCGCTGTTACCAAACCTCCGCACATGAAGGCACAATGCCCGCTGCCGAGCAAACTGGCGGTTAAAACAGCGGTGGGAACAAGCGTATGGGTCCAGGCAACATGACAATGCATTAATTTTCGCCCGGGCCGATTAAAGGCACCTCTTTGACCATTTCATCGGTATTCGAACCGGGATGGCTGCTGTGAATATGCACCTTGATTCTTTCATTGCCGAATTTCAAAAAGGATCTCGGAAAAGTAATAAAAAGATCAGCGCGTAAAGATTGATCGGCATTCACAACAAGCGGAGATATCGGAGTCACTAAGGAAATATTCTTTTGAGCTAACTCTGCGGGCAAATCAAAACGGACATCGACGGCATGGGTATTTTGGTTATGGATATTTACTTTTAAGTGATTAATCACTTCTTGCCCATCATGAACTAGCTGATAAGGATTTTCCATGGCATGCACAAAACTGATCTTAACAAGCTCCCGCGTCGTGACAACAAAAAAAAGAGCCGTCGCCGCCGCGATAATAACGATCGAATAAATCAAAGTCCGCGCCCTAAAATGTTTAACGGGCTTGTGTTCAAGCCCCGCCTCCGTGTCATATCGAATCAATCCGGCCGGTCTTTTAATTTTTGACATGACTTCATCGCAGGCATCAATACACGCGGTACACGCGATACATTCCATCTGAACACCGCGGCGAATATCAATTCCCGTCGGACAAACCTGGACACATCTGAAACAATTTACACAATCGCCTGTCTTGCTTGGATCTTCTCCTTTTTTTCCGCGCGGTTCTCCGCGCTTCGCGTCATAGGCAACAATCAAACTATTTTCGTCCATTAAAACGGACTGAAATCTTCCATAGGGACAAGCAATGACGCAGAATTGTTCGCGAAACCAACCGAAGTCAAAAAGAACAATCGCCGTGGTCAGGAGAATCGTAAAAAATGACGCGGGATGTTCAAGCGGCGAATGCCGCACCATGATGGCTAACTTTTCTGTTCCGACGAAATAAGCCAAAAAACTGTGAGTGACGACAAGCGAGGATGCCAAAAACAGAACCCATTTCAGAGTTTTTTTGAAAAACTTCACCGCAGTCATGGGGCCATCATCCAGCTTCTTTTGCTCGATCGCGCTGCCTTCGATCCAGCGTTCAATCCGTAAAAAAAGACGGTCGATAAAAACGGTTTGCGGGCAAGCCCATCCGCACCAGCCCCTGCCAAAAATAGCCGTAATCAGCCCGATGGTGACAACAAAGGAAACAAATACCAAGAAGAGCATCGGGGCATCATGTCCCCAAAAGGTCAGTCCAAAAATACTGAAATGTCGGTTGGGAATATCAAGCAGAAGCACGGGATGTCCGTTGATACGGATCCACGGCATACACAGAAAAATAATCAGCAGAATGTCATAGATGAGATTGCGTAAACTGCGTAGTTTTCCGCGGACTTCCGCGGTATGCAAATATACCCGCGATCCATCCTGCGCCGTTGTCGCAAGACGCTCCGCGGGTAATTCCTGAGATGACATTTACTCCACCAATTCTCCTTGCGGAGCTTTGGGATTTTCGGGGTTGGTTCCCTGCAGTGATTTCACATAAACAACAACACTGCGGATATCTTCATCGGATAATTGTGTTTTCCAGGTAATCATACCTTTTTCCGGAACACCGTTGGTAACAACGGTATAGATATCCTTTTCCGTACCTTTCCCGTGAATCCAATATTTATCGGTTAAATTTGGGCCCACAAGCCCTTCTCCGTGAGGATTATGACATGCCACACACTTTGCGACAAAAATCTTTTTACCTGCGGCGAGTGTATCTTCATCGTGCTCAAAAACAGGCTCATCCGCCGCTGTCGCAGCCGGGGTCTCCGCGGATTCAGTCTTAGTCTCCGCCACCGCCGCCTTGGGAGCCGGCGTTGTCAATTTCTTCACTTCCTCCTCGGCCCGAACACCGGCAGGCTTCATGAAAAAGAAAAAAACGAATAAATAGATCACCGCAAAAATAGTCGTGGCATGAAACAAATTCACCCACCAACCCGGCAACGGATTATCGAGCTCCTGAATCCCGTCATAATTATGATCCAATAATTTATCTTTTTGGGGCTTGCTCATAACTTAATCTCCTTGAAGCGGAAGATTTTCCATATATTTATAAAAATCTTTACCTGATTTGCGATAAACCCAAAGCAATGCTCCGGAGAAAACCGCGAAGAAAAGAATCATCGCAAAACAATTCAACGAAATCCATTGATAACCGGCCAGAACCAGCTTGGCTAATGTCATGATGATTGCTTCTCCGTTTTCAAACTTTGCAAATAAGCAATGACCGCGATAATTTCTTTGTCATCCAAAGTTCCTGTGGCACCCTGGCCTCGCAAATCATCCGCGATCATTTTAGCTTGTGCCATGGCGTTTGATGCCGCAGTTTGAGCATCTTCAGGAGCATAAGGAACTCCCAAGTTTTTCATGACCGTCAGTTTCTTTGAAAGAATGCTGTAATCAATTTTGTCGCGATAAAGCTCAGGATAATTAGGCATAATCGAGCTCGGCGTTACGCGGCGCGGATCCATCATGTGATAAAAATGCCAGGAATTCGGATATTTTCCGCCTTCATGCGCCAAATCCGGCCCAATACGGCGTGATCCCCATTGAAAAGGGTGATCAAAAATAAAATCTTCCGGTTTGGATCTTTCTCCGAAGCGAATCATATCCTCCGGCAGAGACCGCACCATTTGAGAATGGCAGGTATAACAGCCTTCACGGATATAAATATCACGTCCCGCTAATTCAAGCGGAGAGTAGGGCTTGCGCGTAATTTTGCCGGGAACATAATAACGATGAGCCAGCATCGACGGTAAAATCTCAATCACGGAACCCACCAAAACGCAGACAATAATTAAAACTGTCATGAGCGCAGGCAATCCCTCGATATAACGAT
>CAZSVD010000148.1:0-6237 GCA_964610145.1 uncultured bacterium
CCGAAGTTTTTTCACGGAAGTGGTGGCTATCTTTTTTCGGTGAGTGTTCGATTAACGGCTTTTAAAATCGTCTCTATATCCGCGATATGCCCTAAAGCGGTTCGTCCACAAACTAAATGACCTTCAATCGGATCAATAAAGAAATGGCCGTATTTCTTGAGCTTTTCGATATTCGCCTGTGTGATGGGATTTTTATACATATTATCGTTCATCGCCGGAGCCCATAAAACAGGACAAGTCGCGGCCAGCAAAACGCACGAGGCCAAATCATTCGCCATCCCTGCCGCGGCGCGCGCTAAAAAATCAGCCGACGCGGGAGCAACTAAAATAAGATCCGCTGAGTCGGCCAACGCCGTGTGAAGAACATCATGCGGCGACTCAAGCGACCACATGTCATCATAAACAGGATTTCCGCTTAAGGCTCGCAGAGTATCTATCGTCACAAATTTTTTGGCAGCCGCTGTTAACACGCATGTCACGTCACAGCCGGACTGCCTCAATTTGTCACTCACCTCAGGGGTTTTATAAGCGGCAATACTCCCCGAGAGAATATGAACGATTTTCTTCGAATTACTCAGATGCTTTTCCTTTGGCGACAGGCGCGTCAACATACCATACGCGGCTTGCGGCAACTTCTTCCAAAGCAATCGTTGACACCTTCGTCGTTGAAGACGGAGTCAAAGGCTGAGCGCCTGCGGCAAGCTCATTCGCGCGCTGCGCGGCAAGCAAGGCGGTTTTGTAAACACTGGTATTCTTTTTCACCAGTAATTTTTCGAGAGGCACATACGTCATACGGATCTCCTTTTTTGAACCTGACTAAGAATCAAACGCTCAATCTCCCCGACGGTTTGATCAAGGTTATGATTATACACTGTAAAGTCATAAAATCGTGCTTGTTCTATTTCTTGGCGGGCGGCCGCCAAACGAACCTCAACCTGAGCCGACGTCTCAGTGTTGCGCTTGAGAAGCCTTTCGCGGAGGATATCCATCGAAACCGGCATAATAAAAACACTTAAAAGACTGGCCGAATCCTTCCAAATCTTCTTAATTTGAGCCGCCCCCTGAACATCCACGGTTAAAAAAACCACATGCCCTGCATTCAGCTGCTTTTCAACGTAAGCCCGCGGTGTTCCATACTGATTTTGATAAACCTGGGCATATTCCAAAAGCCCGTCATGGCTCTTTAAATCATCAAACTTTGCTGTATCCAAAAAGAAATAATCTTGCCCCTCAATCTCTCCCGGACGAGGCTGTCTTGTCGTCGCCGAAATCGAGCGTTGCCAATCCGGATGCTTTCTTAAAAGCTCGTTCACAACCGTCGTTTTTCCTCCGCCCGAAGGAGAAGAAATGATTACCACAAGCCCGGTTTTGACTTCCGCAGATTTATTCAATGTTTTGAACCTGTTCGCGAATTTTTTCAATCTCCGCTTTAAGCTGAATCACTTCTTTGGAGATTTCAAATAGCTGTGACTTTGAACCCATCGTATTGGCTTCACGATTCATTTCCTGACAAATAAAATCAAGCGAACGCCCCACCGCACTGGCTAACTTCATCTTTCCGCCGAATAGAGCAAGATGACTTTTCATACGCACTACTTCTTCCGTAATATCGCTGCGCTCAGCCACAATCGCGGCCTCACGGTAAATCCGGTCTGAATCCGCTTCCGCTCCGGTATCGCGTAAAATTTCAAGCATCCGCTTTTTAAGATGCTCAAATGAATGCCGGATATTTTTCTTGGCCGCGGTTTCAATCTTCACAACAAGCTTTTGAATCGTATCAAGGCGCGCGGTAATATCCGCAGCCAGACGTTTCCCCTCATCTTCGCGGTGAGCTAACGCCTCTTTTAAAAGAGCCTGTAATCCCTTTTCCAACTCTTTCCATTCCACCTTTTTTGTTTCGGTGGAAGCGTCATGAATTGTCCCCGGTAGACGCAGCAAATCACTGACCTGCAATTCTCCCGTTAAACCATGCTCTTTACGCAGTTTTGCGGATGCGTTCAAATAATAATCAATTTGGGTTTGATTTAAAACTTGCCGAGCTTCTCCGGTAGATTCTTCACCGTCCGCGATATTCAAAGAAACTTTGCCGCGTTCAATCGACGCATGAACCAAGTTCCGAATCTCATTTTCATAAATCATCAAAACTTGAGGCAATCTGAGAGAAAGCTCAAAATATTTCTGATTGACTGATTTCAACTCAAAGTTCCAATTGCGCCCGCCCAAATTACGCGAGCCCCTGGAAAAACAAGTCATGCTTCTGATCATAAAACCTTAAATAATAGCTACTTATGGATAAGATTATCCCCGCCAATGAAGCGAAAGGAGTTGAGGATTATAGCGGGCTGAAAAGCACGGGACAAGACCAAAAACCTCTCAAAACCAGCTTCAGGCAGGTTTGGGCGCTTTTGCGATCAGAGAGCGGACCCTTTCAAGACAGGTTTCTTTACCGATCACGCACATGACTTCGAATAAGCCTGGGGTTACTTTGGTACCCGAAACCGCAAAACGTAAAGGATGAATAAAAGCCCCCAACTGAACCCCCTCTTTTGCGGCTAATTCACGGGTCATTTTTTCCATCTCAGCCGGTTGCCCCCAATCTACTTTTTCAAAAGCAGCCGCCCACTTGACGAGCAAAGCCAAAGACGAGGGAGTCATCAGTTCGCTTTTTAAAGCGGGATCATATTCGATATTTTCCTGAAAGACATACCCCGCTTGAAACTCTAAATCCTGCAAGGTACGTACGCGGGTTTTGTACAGTAAAAGAATTTTTTGCCACTCCAAAGACTTTGACCAGTTGTTTCGATTCGACCAAAACTCGGTCATCAAACGAATATACTCGGAATCCGGTAAATTTTTCATGTGCTGCGCATTAACCCACATAAATTTTTCGGGATTAAAACGCGCATTTGATTTAGTAATGCGTTTGATGGAAAATTTTTTGACCAATTGCGGAAGCGTAAAAATCTCTTCGTTGCTTTCCGGTCCCCAACCGAGAAGCGCCAAATAATTCGTGATCGCCTGCGCTAAATAGCCTTGCTCGCGATAGTCATTGGATGCCACAGCGCCATGACGCTTGGAGAGCGGCGTGCCGTCCGCGCCCATAATCAAAGGTAAATGCGCGTACTTAGGCGGCTTCCAACCGAAAGCCAAATAAAGCAAAATATGTTTGGGCGTATTGGTCAAATGATCATCCCCGCGAATCACATGCGTAATTCCCATATCATGGTCATCGACCACCACCGCAAAATGGAATGTCGGATGTCCATCCGATTTCATGATCACGAGATCTTCCCATAACGCGGAATCAAAACTGACTTCGTCGCGGACAAGATCATAAAATTTCACGGTTTGTTTGGGCATTCTGAACCGCACTGCCTTTTTGCCGTTCTCTTCAACTTCATAGGCCAACCCCTTGGCAATTAACTCCGCGGCGGCCTCGCGATAACGCGGCAAACGCTCGCTTTGCCGCACGGGATCCCCATCCCAGTTAAGCCCAAGCCACTTCAACGAATCGAGAATCTCATCTTCATATTTTCTTTCGGATCTTTCCTTGTCGGTATCTTCAATCCGCAAAACAAATTTACCGCCTTGCTGACGCGCGTAAAGATAATTGAAAAGCGCGGTACGGACTCCCCCGATATGAAGACGCCCTGTCGGCGAAGGCGCAAAACGGACACAAATTGAATTTGATTCATTCATATTATTAAAAATCGGCGGTTGGGCGCAGCACAGAGCAAAAACGAATCAGTTCGACCGGGAATTAAAATGATCCAGATTGTCGATAAGCTCAACAATTTCGGAAAGATTGACAGGCTTTTTCAAACAGCGTAAAGCCCCCATAGAAAGCACTTCTTTTTCGGTTTGAGGCGACATAAATCCCGCCATAAAAGTCACCGGAACTTTACGCACTTCCAGGATACGCTTAAAAATATCTGCTCCGGTCATACGCGGCAAAGATAAATCCAAAAAAACCAACTCATACTCGGTTTGTTCAATTTTGCGGAGGGCGTCTTTGCCGTTGAGCGCGTAATCCGTCTGATGACCTAAATCCGTTAATGTCGCACAGAATTCTTCGCAGATCATTTTTTCGTCATCGACTATCAGTAATCGTGCCATGGTTTAAACTCGAAAAATGGAGATGTTTCCTAAGTGTTTCATAATAGTTACGCCTGCTGCTCTTCACCAATTTGAAGGGCCGCGGAAAACGCGTCACTCGAATACTAAAACTATCGTCCACTTCCACAATTTCTTGACCATCCGCCGTAAGAATCGCGCGCGCCTCGCGTCTTTCACGGCGCAAAACAATTTGCACGCTTTCATCCGCGGGAATAATCGTCGGATGCATGCTGGAGGCATGCGGACAAATCGGGGTGATCATGATTGAATCAACTTTCGGATGAACTACTGCCCCGCCCGCGGAAAGAGAATAAGCCGTGGAACCCGTCGGCGTCGCTAAAATAACGCCGTCACCGCGAAAAGCGGCCAAAAGATGCCCGGAAACCAAAATATCAATCGCGGCCAGACGCGAAACGCCTTCGCGGCTAATCACCATGTCATTCAAAGCGGCTAAACGACAATTCACTTTGTGCTTTTTGCTTTGCAAATGACATTCGAGCATCATGCGCTCTTCCACTTCCAATCGGCCTGCGAGACAAGCCTGAAGCTCCGCCAAAACTTCCGCGGGACGGACTTCCGTTAAAAAACCAAGCCTTCCTAAATTAACGCCCAGCACAGGCACGGAAAATTCGCGCATCTCGCGCGCAAAACCAAGCAAAGTTCCATCCCCGCCAAAAGTGATGGCTAAATCCGCTTTTTTTAGCGCCGTGGAAACATTTTTCAAAGAAGAAAGACAAACCTGAATTTTGCGTTTCTTAAGCCATGTTTGAATTTGACGCGCCAGGACATTGGCTCCCGCTTTTTCTTTATTTACTAAAAGCGCGACGTTTTTTACTTTGGAAGACATGCTGAGTTAGCGGCTAACCGCTTGAGACGCGGAAATATCCTGAAGAATCGTCGCCGCAATTTTTTTGGGTGAAAGTCCGAGCCGATCAAAATGATAATCGCGGTCGCCCTGCTCTATAAATTCATCCGGCAAAGCGAATCGACGCACCCACGCATCATGACGCTGACTTTGTTCTAAAAACTCTAATACTTTGGCGCCAAAGCCGCCGGCAAGAACATGCTCTTCAAGCGTGAACAAAAACTTAGTCTTGTCCAGGCTGTCTAAAATCAAAGCTCCGTCAAGCGGGCGCGCAAACCGCATATTCACCACGCGCACGTCCACCCCTGAGGCCTTGAGATTATCGCGAACCTGCAGTGCAATTTCGACCATACTGCCGAGCGCAAGCAAAGTTCCGTCTTTTCCTTCGGATACAATTTGGCCTTTTCCGATTTCAAATTTTTCCTGCGGAACAGCCGCATGCGAAACAGGAATATTTCCGCGCGGATAACGAATCGCAAACGTATGAGGATATTCAACGCCCAGTTCAAGCATACGCTTCATTTCATAAGCATTAATCGGCGCCGCAATCACGACCTGAGGAACATGCCCCAAATAACTGATATCAAAAACTCCGTTATGAGTCGCTCCGTCCGCGCCGACCAAGCCCGCGCGGTCCATCGCTAAAACTGTGCGCTGCCGCTGCAAAGCAATGTCATGCAAAATCTGATCCTGAGAACGCTGTAAAAAGGTGGAGTAAATCGCGCAAACCGGTTTCAAGCCACTTTTCGAGAGAGCGCCGGCAAAACAGACGGCATGTTGCTCAGCGATTCCGACGTCGTAGAGACGATCGGGAAATTCTTTTTGAAATCCTGTAAGTCCGGTACCCGAAGGCATCGCTGCGGTTATCGCAATCACTTTGGAGTCACGACGGGCAACATCCGAAAGCGCATCGGCAAAAGCTTTTGTGTAGCTGATTTGACCGGACGCGGCTTTTTCAGAAGCACTTAAAATCTTTTCGCCGGTCTTCACATCAAAGGGCGTAACACCATGCCCTTTTTCAACATCTTGCTCCGCGTAAGCACATCCATTTCCCTTCTTGGTGATGATATGCAACAAAGCACATTCCTTGAGCGGTAAAATATGGCGAAGAGTTTCAACCAACCCCACCACGTCATTCCCATCCACCGGCCCAAAATAGCGGAACCCTAATTCCTCAAAAATAATTCCGGGAACAAACAAGTGCTTCATGCTTTCAAGCGATTGCGACGCGAGTTTTCGCAAACGCGGAAATTTAT